>NZ_JBGTFM010000394.1:0-19922 GCF_041747255.1 Blastomonas sp.
CCTCGATCTTGGACAGCATCCCGCCCGATCCCATGCCAGATGCCGATCCGCCATCGGCCATCGCGCGGATGCGCGCGTCGATGCGGGTGACGCTCTCAACCAAACGCGCGTCTGGCTCGCTTTTCGGGTTGGACGTGTAGAGACCATCGACATCCGACAGCAGCACAACGCCGCCCGCGCCCGCCGCCTGCGCGATGCGCGCGGCCAGCCGGTCATTGTCACCAAAGCGGATTTCCTCGGTCGCCACCGAATCGTTTTCATTGATCACCGGCACCACCTGCAGCGCAATCAGGCGGCGCAATGTTGCCGATGCGTTTAGAAACCGCCGCCGGTCTTCCAGATCGTCGAGCGTCACCAACATCTGCGCCGCCGTGATGCCATGCGCGCCCAGCAGCTCCGCCCAGCACTGGCTGAGCGCGATCTGGCCGGTGGCGGCGGCGGCCTGCGCATCCTCAAGGCTGGCGCGGCCACCCTTGGCGAGCTTCAGCCGCCGCGCGCCCAACGCAATCGCGCCCGACGAGACGATGACAATGCGCTGGCCTTCGGCAACGCGCATGGCAATATCGCTGACGAGCGACGCCAGCCATTCGCGCCGCACGGTGCCGTCTGGCGAGACAAGCAAGGCCGACCCGACCTTGACCACCAGCACGGGGCAGGCGGAAGGGCAGAGCAGGGTGGATGCGGTGGGGCTAATGGTCATCGCAAAAACCAGTGTCTCGCTTTCCGGTGAAAGCCGGAATCCAGGGTGTCTACAGTGCAATCTGACTCCTGGGCTCCGGCTTTCGCCGGAGAACGGGAGGGCGGGCTAGGCTATAAAGGCGACCATTCCCCCGCTTCGGTTTCCGAATGCGGGTCAACCCCCTCGGGCTGTTCGGTCGCGGTCGCCACCGGCAGATACTCAAGCAGCGCGTCGAACAATGCCTCGATTCCCGCGCCGGTCGCGCCGGAGATCGGGAACACCCGTTTGGCGCCTGCCTTGCGCAATTCGTCCGCGAAATGCTTCATCATCTCGTCATCGAGCAAATCGCCCTTGTTGAGCGCGACCATGCGCGGCTTGTCATCCAAACCCGCGCCGTAATTGGTCAGTTCGCCATCGACCACGCGCATCGCCTCAACCGGATCGTCGCCATGCGCGTCGATCAGGTGGATGAGCACCTGGCAGCGTTCGATATGGCCCAGAAACCGGTCGCCGATCCCTGCACCTTCTGCCGCGCCCTCAATCAGCCCGGGAATGTCAGCCAGCACGAACTCGCGGCCCCTGTGCTGCACGACGCCCAACTGTGGGCGCAGTGTCGTAAACGGATAGTCACCGACCTTGGCATGCGCGTTGGTCACCTGATTGATGAAGGTCGATTTGCCCGCATTGGGCAGGCCGACAAGGCCTGCATCGGCCATCAGTTTGAGCCGCAGCCACACATACATTTCCGCCCCTGGCCAGCCCGGACCGTGCTGGCGCGGCGCGCGGTTGGTGCTGGTCTTGTAGCTGAGGTTGCCGCGCCCGCCATCGCCGCCTTTCAGCAGCGTGATGCGCTGGCCGGCATGGGTGAAATCGGCAAGTACCTCTTCTTTGTCCTCGCTCAACACCTGCGTGCCAACGGGCACCTTGATCACCAGATCGTCGCCGCCGCCGCCGGTGCGGTTCTTGCCCATGCCGCCGGTGCCGCGCGGCGCCTTGAAATGCTGGGTGTAGCGAAAATCGATCAGCGTGTTGAGGCCGGAGATCGCCTCAAAGATGATATCGCCCCCCTTGCCGCCGTTGCCGCCATCGGGCCCGCCATATTCGACATATTTTTCGCGGCGAAACGACACCGCACCCTGCCCGCCGGTGCCGGAGCGAATGAAAATCTTGGCTTGATCGAGAAAATGCATGCGCCAGCCCTTAAGCGAAAGCGTAGACAAAGGCCATAGCCAGCCAGTGCAGCCGCTGTGTTGTGCTTCTCCCCGGTCAATTTAGCTGCACCCCCTTGCCCCCAGCGCAGGAAATACGATATTCGTTGACGATGATGATGCCCGCGATCACTCCCGCTATTGTGCAACATGCACTGCGCCTTTCGGCGCAGGCCGCCGCGCTGTCAGCAATGAACGCCGGGCCAGACCGTGAGGATGGCGGCGATGATGACACCGGCCCGCCCGACATCGGCATCGCGGTCAAGACCCGCGCCAAATCGAAAAAGCCCAGCCAGTATCAGGTGCTGATGCTCAATGACGATTACACCCCGATGGAATTCGTCGTGCTGGTGCTCAAGCGCTTTTTCAGCATGAACATGGACGAGGCGACGCGAGTGATGTTGCACGTGCATCAAAAGGGCGTCGGCGTGTGCGGCATCTTCACTTATGAGGTCGCCGAAACCAAGGTCAACCAGGTGATGGACTTCGCCCGCGAACACCAGCACCCGCTGCAATGCACGCTTGAGAAGATGTGACGGATCGTTTCACGCTTATTGTCACGCTAACCTCGTTTTAGGGTCCATCGCTCGCATCGCATCCACCTGACCAAGATGCACATGGATGCTGAAACGAGTTCAGCATGACGGGTATCCAGAATGCCCGCGCAGCCCGCCGCAGCGCGATGGCGACACCCCCTTGCACCACCCGCATCACCCGCTAAACACGGGCGCCATGGACAAGATCATCATTCGCGGTGGCAAGCCGCTTTCCGGCCGCATTCCCATTTCCGGTGCCAAGAACAGCGCGCTCACCCTGTTGCCGTGCGCGCTGCTCACTGATGAGCCGCTGACGTTGCGCAATCTGCCGCGGCTGGCTGACGTTGACAGCTTTGGCCATCTGCTCAACCAGCTTGGCGTGTCTACGATGGTCGAGGGCGCGCGGCCTGAGGATTTTGGGCGGGTTATGACGCTGCGCGCCAGCCGGGTGACTGCGACGGTCGCGCCCTATGACATCGTGCGCAAGATGCGCGCATCGATTTTGGTGCTGGGGCCGCTGCTGGCACGCGCGGGCGAGGCGACCGTCTCGCTGCCCGGCGGCTGCGCCATCGGCAACCGTCCGATCGACTTGCATCTCAAGGCGCTCGAAGCTTTAGGTGCCGAGATCGAGATTTCAGCAGGCTATGTCACCGCGCGCGCGCCCAAAGGCGGGCTGCCGGGCGGTGACTTCAGCTTTCCAGTGGTCTCGGTCGGTGCGACCGAAAACGCGCTGATGGCCGCAGCGCTGTGCAAGGGCACATCGACGCTGCGCAACGCGGCCCGCGAGCCCGAGATCGTTGATCTGTGCAACCTGCTGGTGGCGATGGGCGCGGTGATCGAGGGGATTGGCGGCTCAACTTTGGTCGTCCACGGGCGCGACCGCCTCCACGGCGCGACCTATCGTGTGATGGCCGATCGCATCGAAGCGGGCAGCTATGCCTGTGCCGCCGCGATCACCGGCAGCGCGCTCGACCTGATCGGCGCAAAGCTTGAGGAGATGGAGGCGACGGTTGGGGCGCTGCGCCAGACCGGGGTGCGCGTCGACGAGATCGCCGACGGATTGGCGATTCGCCCCAATGGCCCGCTGCAGCCGCTGACACTTTCGACCGCGCCGTTTCCGGGGTTCGCCACTGATATGCAAGCCCAGTTTATGGCGATGCTGTGCCTGGGCCAAGGCGCGAGCGTGTTCACTGAAACAATCTTCGAGAACCGCTACATGCATGTTCCCGAGCTTAATCGCATGGGCGCGCATATTGAGGTCAAGGGCCGCACAGCGGTCGTCCACGGGGTCGAGCGGATGTTCGGTGCGCCGGTGATGGCGACCGATCTGCGCGCTTCGATGAGCCTGATCATCGCCGGGCTCGCCGCAGAGGGCGAGACCGAGGTCAACCGCGTCTACCATCTTGATCGCGGCTATGAGCGGCTGGAGGAAAAGCTGCAGGCAGTTGGCGCAGACATCGAGCGCGTCGGCGGCATGTGATTTACCCAGTTAGGGCCGGGCGCAGGCGTCCAGTCCTTCGTTCTGCACCACGCGGATGCGGCTGGCGATGCTGTTGCCATAGCGACGGGTAAAGCCCGACGGGTTGGTGACTGCGCGCTGCTTGGGCAGCGGCAGGGCAGCGGCGATGCGCGCGGCCTGATCGCGGGTCAGGCTGGCGGCGGGCGTTTTGTAATAGCGCTGGGCGCCGGCCTCAACGCCATAAGTGCCGATGCCGGTTTCCGCGACGTTCAGGTAAACCTCCATGATCCGGCGTTTGCCCCAGATTGTCTCGATCAGCACCGTAAACCATGCCTCGAGCCCCTTCCTGAAAAAGCCGCCGCCCTGCCACAGAAACACGTTTTTCGCGGTTTGCTGGCTGATTGTGGAGCCGCCGCGGATGCGTCCGCCCTGCGCGTTGCGGCGCAGCGCGTCTTCAATCGCGTCGCGGTCAAAACCGCTGTGGCTGCAGAATTTGCCGTCTTCTGCGGCGACGGCAGCAGACACCATGTTGCGGTTGATTTGCGCCAGTGGTGTCCAGTCGCGCGTCGATCCGTTCTGGTCGAGCAGCATGGTGATGGTGACAGGCGGCGGCACAAAGCGGAAGATCACCACAAGCAGCAGCGAAATCAGCATAAAGCCGACCACCAGCTTGAAGATGAGAGAGATCAGGCGGGCGATGATCCCGCGTTTGCGCCGTGCTGCCATCCGGTATCGCTAGCGCGGCACGGCTTGCCAATCAATCGTTGCATAAAAAGGTGAAGCGGGACGGCGCGAACCTTCCCGCTTCTATCCCACTGGTGCGACCCGCGGGGATGAGAATATTTAGCCTACCAGGGCCATCTGCTTGTCGCTGAGCAGGCGGTGCATCGCCTTCTGCAGCTTTTCAAAAGCGCGCACCTCGATCTGGCGCACGCGTTCGCGGCTGACGTTGTAAACCTGGCTCAGCTCTTCGAGCGTCTTGGGGTCATCGACCAGCCGCCGCTCGTTGAGGATGTGGCGTTCACGCTCGTTAAGCGCCTGCATTGCCTCGCCCAGCATGGCGTGGCGCATCTGCGCTTCCTGCGCATCGGCGACCGCGACATCCTGCAAGGGCGCATCGTCGGTCAGCCAGTCCATCCACTGGCCGTCACCATCTTCACGCACCGAGACGTTGAGCGACGCGTCGCCGCCCATCGACATCCGCCGGTTCATGTTGACAACTTCGGTTTCAGACACGCCAAGCTTGGTGGCAATCGTCGTCACGTCATCGGGATGCAGATCGCCGTCCTCAAACGCGCGCAGGTTATTCTTCATACGCCGCAGGTTGAAAAACAACTTCTTCTGCGCCGCCGTGGTGCCCATTTTAACGAGGCTCCAGCTGCGCAGGATATATTCCTGGATCGACGCCTTGATCCACCACATCGCATAGGTTGCAAGGCGGAAACCGCGATCAGGCTCAAATTTCTTGACGCCCTGCATCAGGCCGATGTTGCCTTCGGAAATCAGCTCGCTGACCGGCAGGCCGTAGCCGCGGTAGCCCATCGCGATCTTGGCGACGAGCCGCAGATGCGAGGTGACGAGCTGTGCGGCGGCTTCAGGGTCCTGATGCTCCTGATAACGCTTTGACAGCATATATTCCTGCTCGGCCGTGAGCAGCGGGTACTTGCGTATTTCGGTAAGGTACCGGTTCAGGCCTGCTTCACCGCCCATTGCGGGGATGGTGGCCGGAACCTTTCGTGTCTGGCTCATGTGTATTCCCTTCTCGCCGATCCAGAGTCGAGGGCCTCAATCGAGCACCCATCGGGGGTGAATCGCATTTCGACTTGCAACCTAAACCCGCAGTCTAGCCAAAAGTTCCGCCATGTCAGCCGGAATCGGACTAAAAAAGTCGCATTTGGTTTGTGTCACCGGATGTATAAAGCCCAGCTGTGTCGCATGCAATGCCTGACGATGAAAATCGGCGGTTTTCAGCGTCTCGCGAAGCGCCTTTGGGGGCTTTGCATAGACCGGATCGCCCAGCAATGCGTGGCCAATGCTGGCCAGATGCACGCGCACCTGATGCGTGCGCCCGGTCTCAAGCCGGCATTCGATCCGGGTGGCTCCGGCCAGCCGTTCTTCGGTGGTATAATGGGTGATCGCGTGCTTGCCGCGCCCGTTACCCACCATCGCCATTTTTTTGCGATCATGCTCGCTGCGGCCGATGTTGCCGGTCACCGTGCCGTCGGCGGGCGAGGGGCGGCCCTGTACAATGGCGACATAGCGGCGGTTGATGGTGTGCGCGGCGAACTGCGCGGCGAGGCCGATATGCGCCGCATCGGTCTTGGCGACCACCACCAGCCCCGATGTGTCCTTGTCGATCCGGTGGACGATGCCGGGCCGCGCAACCCCGCCGATGCCCGACAACTGACCCGCGCAATGGTGCAGCAGCGCATTGACCAACGTGCCATCCGCATGGCCCGCCGCCGGGTGCACGACCATGCCGGCGGGTTTGTCGACCACCAGCAGATGCTCATCTTCGTGCGCGATCTCCAAGGCCATGGCCTGCGCGGCGGTATCGAGCGCGCGCGGCTCGGGAACGGCGATTGCATAGGTGCTGCCTGCGACCAGGGTGGCCGACGGGCGGGTGATGACCTTGCCATCGATGCTGACCGCGCCGTCGCGGATCAGCGCCTTGATCCGTTCGCGCGACAGCGCCGGTTCGATCAGCGCCAACCCGGCATCGATGCGGGTGCCCGCGACGCTGTCGGGTATTGTGCCGCTCTTGCTGGATTGTCCGCCATTCATGGTTATGCTCTGGCCGATGCCGGTCATGCTTTCAAGGATGCTGCACAACATGCTGCTGGATCAGGCACGTGCCGCGCATCCGCTTGAATGCTGCGGGCTGCTGCTGGGTGAGGGGGGCGTGGTGTGCGCAATTGTGCCCACCGCCAATGTCGCCGACAATCCGGCGCGGCACTTTGAGATCGATCCTGCGATGTTGATCGCCGCTGAGCGGGCAATGCGCCAGGGCGGCGCGCAGCTGATCGGCTATTATCATTCGCACCCTGACGGATTGGCGCGGCCATCGGCGCGCGACGCGGCAGCGTCAGCGGGCGACGGGCGGCTGTGGCTGATCATCGGTGGCGATCATATGACCGCATGGCTGGCCCACCCGCACGGTTTTGATGCCATAGACCTCAAGATTGCCCCATGAACTTTATCCCGACCGCGTGCTAAGGCTTGAACCGCTGACGGATTTTCGCCACATCGGCGCTCAAGCGCACCCACCGGGTCATCTGTCCCCGCCAAAAAGGCCCGCACACCATGCCAAACCCCGCCGATATGCCAGAAACCGAACTCGCCAGTCTGCTATGTTCGCGCCTGTGCCACGATCTGCTCAGCCCCATCGGCGCGATGAACAACGGGCTTGAGCTGCTGGCCGACGAGTCCGACCCCGAAATGCGGGCACGCTGCATCGAGTTGCTGACCGACAGCGCACGCGCCAGCGCCAACAAGGTCAAGTTCTTCCGGCTGGCCTTTGGCGCGGCGGGCGGCTTTGGCGACAAGGTGGATGTCAACGAGGCACGCGCGCTGATCGAAGCCTTGGTGGCCGACAAGCAGCGGGTGACGCTGGCATGGCATGTGCCCTCGCCTCTGCTCGCCAAGCCTGCAGTGAAGGTGCTGCTCAATCTGGCGCTGATCGGGCTGGAAGGCCTGGTGCGCGGCGGCGATCTGGTGATTGGCGCAGAGGAGCAGGACGGCACCTGCGAGATCGCGGTGAGCGCCAGCGGCCCCAAGGTGGTGATCGACGATACGATTGCAGCCGCGCTGGGCGGCAATATCGGGGCGGGGCTGCTCGGCCCGCGCACCGCGCCAGCCTATATGATTGACCGGATTGCGCGCAACCATGGCGGCGAAATCCAGATTGCCCGCTCGCCTGAATCGCTTGTCATCGGGGCGATGCTCCGCGTCTGAAATGGCGGAATAATTCGTGGGTTTTACCCGGGTCGCAACCTGATCTTAACCATGTTCGGCGCACATCGTCTGGCTTGCCTCAAGCGGACGGTGCCCATGGATGACCTGATACAGGACTTTATCGCAGAAACCCGTGAAACGCTCGACGCGTTGGCGAGCGAGCTCGTGCTTTGGGAACAAAAGCCGTCCGACAAGGATCGGCTCGACAGCATTTTCCGCTTTGTCCACACCGTGAAGGGTAGCTGCGGTTTCCTCAACCTGCCGCGTTTTGAACGGCTGAGCCATGCTGCAGAGGATGTGCTCAGCCAGGTGCGTGACGGCACGCGCGAACCTTCGGCTATGCTGGTTGATGCCATTCTGGCGATCATTGACCGCATCGGTGAGCTGATCGCGGTGATGGATACGGGCGAGGCGTTGCCTGATGGCAGCGATGCCGGGCTGATTGCCGCGCTCGATCTGGATCTGTGCGCGGCTGAAATCGCGCGCGATACCGAGCAGACTGTGCACAATCCCGACAAGCCCGCACCGGTTTCATCCGGCCTTGCCGTGCGCAGCATCCGCGTGCCGCTGGAGCTGATCGATCACCTGATGAACGGCGTGTCAGACATGGTGCTGGCGCGCAACGAGGTGGCCCGCTGCCTGCGCGACCACAACGATGGTCCGGTGCTGGAAAGCGCATTTGACCGATTGTCGGCCTGCATCGCCGACATGCGCGATGCCATCGGCCAGACGCGGATGCAGCGGATTGAGCGGATTTTTTCGCCGCTGCCCCGGCTGGTGCGCGATCTGTGCGCGGAACTCGGCAAGCAGGTTGATCTCAAGACATCGGGCAATGATGTCGAGCTGGACCGCGAAATGATCGAGATGATCCGCGATCCGCTGACCCACATCATCCGCAACGCCATCGATCATGGTATTGAGCAGCCGTCCGCACGGCTGGCCGCTGGCAAGCGCGCCGAGGGCTGGTTGGCGATTTCCGCGCGTCAATCGGGCAACCAGATTCTCATCGAAATCGCCGATGACGGGCGCGGCATTGATGTGGACAAGCTGGTGGCACGCGCGTTGGCGGGCAATGTGCGCGGCGCTGCGGAAATCAACGGCCTGAGTGAGCGGGCAAAGCTGGAGCTTATCTTTGCGCCGGGCCTGTCCACCGCTGACAAGGTGACGGCGGTGTCCGGGCGCGGCGTGGGCATGGACGTCGTGCGATCGAACGTCGAACGGATCGGCGGATCGATCGATCTTGAAAACATGCCGGGCAAGGGCCTCAAGGTCACGATGCGCGTGCCGCTTACGCTTACCATCATTCCCTGCCTCACCGTTCGCGTCGGCAATCAGGAGTTTGCCATGCCGCGCTCGTCGATCTGCGAAATCCTGTTCGATACCAATGACCAGGTGCGCATTCAGCAGGTCGGCGGTTCCTATCTCGCCTATGTGCGCGGCGAATGCCTGCCGTTTGTCGCGTTGCAGGATATTCTGGGGCTTGAGGGCGATGCTGCCGCACAGGTCCGTTACCGCACGATCATCACCATCAACGCCGCTTCTGACCTGCGCTATGCGCTCGCGGTCGATGCGGTGATCGACCATGAAGAGCTGGTGGTGCGTCCCGGCGCGCCGGTGATCATGGCTGATGGCCTTTATGCAGGGACGACGTTGCCCGACAATGGGCGGCCGATGCTGCTGCTCGATCCGCTGGGCCTTGCCAATCGTGCCCAGCTCAATGAGCTGGCCGGTGCAGATCGCACCGCTGTTCAGGGCGAAGAGGTATCCCCGGTCGATGGCGGCTCTGCGCTGCTGTTCAGCGAATCCGAGGGCGTCATGCGGCTCGTGCCTTTGGCAGTGGTCGAACGTGTTGAGGACGTGCCGGTTGAGCGACTGGTGCGCGCCGCCGGGCAGGTTCGGCTGAGCGTCAATGGCGAAAGCCGCCCGGTGCACGGGCTCGATCACGTGCCAGAGGGGCCGCTGGTCAAGATGCTGCACATCAGCGATGGCACCACCCATATTCATTACGCGGTGCACGATGTGATCGATATCGTGCGTCTGCCCGCGCAGATCGACCCGGTCAGCAATGGTGGATTGATCGGCGGTATCGCGCTGGTCGGCGGTGTCCAGATCGAGCTGATTGACGTGCACTGGCTGTTCAGCAGCCTGCGTAGCGGCGGCCACGGCCACGCGCGCCCGGCCTGCCGGCTGATCGGCGACGACGACCCGTGGACCCGGAATATCCTTGCGCCCCTGGTGCTTGCAGCGGGCTATCGTCCGCTATTCGGCCCTGCTGCCGCAGATGGTGAGGAGGCCGCCATCAGCATCGTGGTGGGTGAGGGCGCCGATGTGGTGGACCGCCCGCAGGGCCGTGTGATCCGGCTGCGCGATTCGCTGGCGAGCGGCCAGCATGATCCTGATTCGATCTACCGTTATGATCGCGCCGCGCTGCTTGATCGGTTGGCTGGCAATGGCGTGGGAAATGACGGGGAAAGGCAGAGCGCATGAAGCAACTTTATCTGATCGCGGTGATCGCAGGCGAGCATGTCGCGCTGCCCGCCGGGTTGATCGACAGCGTGGTGAAGGTGCGTGAGGCCGTGCCGGTGCCATCGGTCGGACCGTTCGTTGCCGGACTGTTCGCCTTGCGCAGCCGGGTATTAACGCTGATCGACTGCCAGTATTTTGTCACCGGCGATGCTGCTGAAGTCGCCCGGGGCCAGCCAGCAGTCGTCGTGGTGGTGGCGGGCTGCGCTTACGGTCTGCTGGTCGATGCGGTCATCGATGTGATTGATACCCCGGTTAAGCCAGGGCCGTTGCGCGGCCAGTTGCCCGCCGGATGGGGGGCGATTGGCACCGGTTTGCTCGAACTGGTAGACACCACCTACCTGCTGATCGACCCGGAGTATCTGGTTAACCCGGCTGCACGTCGCGCCGCATGATTGATGGCAAGTTTACGATGAGCCGAAGCGCATCTGCGAGGCTATTAACGCGGTGCTTACCAATCTCCCGTATTCCTGCCTGAGCGATGCATACGCAAAGAGGGATGTGCTCACATGAAAACCTGCCTGGTCGTCGATGATAGCAAAGTGATCCGCAAGGTGGCGCGCCACATCCTGGAAACGCTGGACTTTCAAGTAGATGAAGCAGCTGATGGCCGCGAGGCGCTTGATCGCTGCGGCGAATCGATGCCCGATGTCGTGCTGCTTGACTGGAACATGCCGGTGATGAGCGGCATGGAGTTTCTTTGCGCGTTGCGCACAGTGCCGGGCGGCACACAGCCCAAGGTCGTGTTCTGCACCACTGAAAACGGGCGCACCCATATCCAGGCAGCCATTGACGCCGGGGCTGACGAATATGTGATGAAGCCGTTTGATCGAGAAACCTTGCACAGCAAACTACAGATGGTCGGCTGCGCCTGAGCGACAGCGCACTTTTGGAACCCTACCCATGACGCGCAACGCGCAACTTACTGTGAACCTTGGCCAGACGGACGCAGACTCGCGCCTGGAGCCCGGGCAGGCTGCGCGCGTGCTGATTATCGATGACAGTCTTGTACTGAGGTCGGTGGTGGAGCGGATCATTTCCACCCACCCGGCGCTGACCATGGTCGCCAGCCTGTCGAGCGCCGATCAGGCCTTGAGCTATCTGCGCGCGCATGCGGTCGATATCATCATTCTCGACGTCGAAATGCCGTCGCGCTGCGGGCTTGATGCCCTGCCCGATCTGATTGCCGCCGGGGGCAGTGCCCGGGTGCTTGTGCTGTCGTCGCAATGCGCGGAAGGTGCACCGGCGACACTGCGGGCGCTGGCGCTTGGTGCCAGTGATACGCTGGCCAAGCCGGGGCGGCAAAATTATTCAAACGCCTTTTCCGCGATGCTGGTTGACCGGCTGACGATGCTCAAAGACGCCGCGCAGGCCGCGCGCAGCGCGATTACGCCGCTTTTGGCGCACCCGGCAAAGCCACACCACCGGTTTGATTGCCTGGGCATCGGGGCATCGACCGGCGGGATCAGCGCGATCCACGCGTTGCTCAAATCGGTTGACGCGTGCGTTGATGCGCCGATCCTGATCACCCAGCATCTGCCGGCGATCTTCATGCCCTATATGGTGTCGCAAATTAACGACCTTGGCATGCGCCCCGCACATCTCGCGCTTGATGGTGCGCCGTTGCTGAACGGGCACATCTATTGCGCCCCTGGCGATGCCCATTTGCGGCTGCACCGTCGCGGCAGCGGTGTCCGCATCAGACTGGTCAAAGACTGGCCGGGCACTATTTATAAGCCCTCTGTCGATCCAATGTTCATGGCGATGGCTGAATGCTTCGGTGCCCGCTGCGCTGGCGTGTTGCTGAGCGGCATGGGCAACGATGGTCTCGTCGGCGCACAGCAGCTGGCTGCCGGCGGTGCGCCGATTTATGCACAGGATGCGCAGTCGAGCACCGTCTGGGGCATGCCCGGCGCCGTCGCCCGCGCCGGTATTGCCAGTGTCATCCTGCCGCCCGGGGGAATCGCTGCGTCGCTTAACAAAAGCTGGAAGGAACAACCATGATCCACGCCCAGCCCGCCGCTGATGCAACCCGCCTGCTTGCGGGCCTGCTTGAAGCGCGAACCGGCCAACAAATCGCGCCAAGCCGCTACTGGCGCATCCAGACCGCGCTGGCACCGCTGCTCAAGAGCGAGGGCATCCCCGATCTTGATGCGCTGGTGGCGGTGATCATGGACCCGGAGAACGAGAAGCTGTTGAAGGAATCGCTCGAAGCGATGCTCAACAACGAAAGCTTCTTCTTTCGTGACACGGCGATGTTCGCATCGCTGCGCAGCGATACTTTACCGGTGCTGCGCGAGCGGCGTAAGGCGCGCCGGACCTTGCGCATCTGGTGCGCCGGCACATCAACCGGACAGGAGGCCTATTCGATGGCAATCCTGCTCGACAGTGACCGCGCCAGTTGGGAAGGGTGGAAGCTCGAGATTGTCGGCACCGATATTTCGGCATCGATGCTAGCCCGCGCGCGCGCCGGCCGTTACAGCCAGTTCGAGATCCAGCGCGGACTCTCGGTCGATCATATGTTGCGCTATTTCCGGCAGGATGGCGAAGACTGGGTGATCGACCCGAGGTTGCAAAAAATGGTCCAGTTCCGTGAAGACAACCTGCTCAAGCCGCGCGGCGACCTTGGGCGGTTCGATCTGATCTTGTGCCGAAATGTGCTGATGTATTTCGGGCCGGAAACGCGCCACATCGCTTATTCAAAGTTGGTGAAGGCGCTGGAGGATGACGGATTGCTGATGCTTGGCGCTGCTGAGACCGTTCTGGGCCATACCGATCTGTTCTGCCCGACGCGCGAAATGCGCGGTGTTTATGGCAAGGCTTTGCCGGTGCGGGGCTGACTTCCGCGCAGAGCGAGGCAAATTG
The DNA here is from genome assembly GCF_041747255.1 of Blastomonas sp. Lineage (GTDB taxonomy): Bacteria > Pseudomonadota > Alphaproteobacteria > Sphingomonadales > Sphingomonadaceae > Blastomonas. Next base: position 13,225 of record NZ_JBGTFM010000394.1, read on the forward strand.
CGCGTGGTGCTGCGCGAGGTGTGTCGTCAGGGCTGTTCTGCTCGACGCTTTGCCCTATGGCCGCTGCAATGCAGCACGATTCGCTTCTTGATGCCCCAGCAGAACGGGGCTTCGGTCGGCTAGACTGGAGCATCGCGATTGCCATGATGCTGCTGTGGGGCTTTAACATCATCGCCATGAAATCGGTGGTCGATGCGGCAGGCGCGCTGCCCGGCGCGCTGCTGCGTCAGGCGATTGTCGCGCTGGCCTGCCTGCCCTTTCTCCGGATCGTTCCGGGCAAGATGCGGCTGATCGTGCTGCTCGGCGTGCTGTCGGGCGGGGCGTTCTATGTCGCCATCGGACTGTCGCTGGCGCTTGCCACCAATATCAGCGCACTCGCGATTGCCGGGCAGCTTGGCGTGCCGTTCTCGCTCATTCTCGCGGTCATATTTCTAAAGGAGAAAATCGGCATCCCGCGCCTGATCGGAATCATACTGGCGTTGTTCGGGGTGCTGCTGCTGGTGTTCGATCCCGAGGCTGGACGCGAACTGCCCGCGCTGGCGATTTCCGCCTGCGGCAGCATGGTGTGGGCGATTGCGACGCTGATCCAGCGCAACCTGGGCGGCATCGGCGTACTCAACATCACCGGCTGGCTGGGGCTGATCGGTTCGCTCGTTATCCTGCCTTTTGCGGTGCTGATCGAACCTGAAGGCGTGGCAATGCTGACCAGCCTGTCAGCGGAAACCTACGCGTGGACCGCCTATGCCGCGATCGGATCGAGCATCGGCGGCCATGGGGCGATGGTCTGGCTGTTGCAGCGTCACCCGATTTCCACGGTCAGCCCGCTGACCATTCCCACCCCGGTTATATCGGTGTGTTTCGCCACCTGGTGGTTCGGTACGCCGCTCAGCTGGCTGATGATCGCAGGCGGATTGATTGCGCTGGTTGGCGTGTCTATCGTAGCGATCCGCAATGCACAGCGCTCACGCGCGCTGGCGGAGGCGCGGCTGCTGCGGGAAGGGACCAGAGCGTGATCGACACCCCGTCACCCAATTTTGACGAACGCGCGCTGCCGGTGACCATGCTGGTGCTGCACTATACCGGGATGCCCGATGCGCCCTCTGCGATCAATTGGCTCGCCAATCCTGAGTCGAAGGTCTCTGCGCATTATGTCGTGACCGAAGACGGGCAGGTCATCCGCATGGTCGATGAGGGCAAGCGCGCCTGGCACGCGGGCCGCGCGCACTGGCGCGGCATCACCGATGTCAATAGCGCCAGCGTGGGCATTGAAATCGTCAATCCGGGGCATGAGTTCGGCTACCGTCCGTTCCCCGAAGAGCAGATGTCGGCGCTGATCCCTTTGGTTTCCGACATTGTTGACCGGCACGCCATACCGCGTGCCAATATCGTGGGGCACAGCGATGTCGCCCCGGCGCGCAAGCAGGACCCGGGCGAACTGTTCGACTGGCAGCGGCTGGCGCGGGTGCGTCTGGCTTTGCCGATTCCCAACGGGCGACTGATCGATCCCTACTGGAGCGACGGCGCGTTTCTGCTGGCGCTCGAACGCTTTGGCTATGACATTTCTGATGGCCGCGCCGCCACCACCGCATTCCAGCGCCGCTGGCGCACGCACACCATCGATGGTGTGATCGACGGCGAATGCCGCGCATTGTTGCTGGCGCTGTTGCTGGACCGCGATGCCGGGCGGGCGCGCTGATTTGCTTATGTTGCTGAACCGGGCTAGAGGCGGCTGGCCAGAGGGTCGGGCAGCCGCGGGTCATGCATATGACGCGAGGAAAGTCCGGGCTCCACGAAGCAAGGATGCCGGGTAACGCCCGGCGGGGGCGACCCCAGGGACAGTGCAACAGAAAGCAGGTTGCCCACGGCTTCGGCCCGGTAACAGTGAAAGGGTGCGGTAAGAGCGCACCGCGCAGGCAGCAATGCCATGCGGCATGGTAAACCCCATCCGGAGCAAGACCGAATAGGGGCGGATTGGGTGTTATCTCTCCCAAGAGGGGTGCATCCGGGGCGGTTTCGGCTCCTTGCCGCCCGGGTTGGTTGCTTGAGCGGCGCAGCAATGCATCGCCTAGAGGAATGGCTGCCCATGGCCGGCAACGGTCAGGACAGAACCCGGCTTACAGACCCTCTGGCAATTTTTATCGGGAGATCAGGCGCCGCGCTTAGAGCGAGGCGAGAACCAGCCGCGCAGGCATATCGGCGCCATTGCCCATCGGGTTCGCGTTGATCTCATCGCGGTCGCACTCAGCATAATCTTGAACTGCGTCTGCAACGGCATAGGCCTGCGACCCAAGCGCAAAGGTCACCATCATCGCTACCGAAAGCAGTGCGGATAACATCAGTTGACGGCTCATGATCAGGTTTCCCGGAATTAAATTATGCTGCGCGTGCGAAATAGCTACCCGATCAACACTTTCAAGACGCTGAATGATCGACGAACGACATTCGCGGTCGATGAACCGCTGTGGACGTTGCAACATGGGCCGATCCACGATAGCTTTTTCTTAACAAGAACAGGCGGATCGAACATTATGGCCAGGGGCAAGGCTGCACATTTTGCAGGAGCAGTTGTCGCAGGCGTGCTGACATTCTGCGGGACCCCCGCCGCGCTCGCGCAGCCCGGTCCGGCTATTGCGACTGCAACCAAAGCAGCAGAGCGCCACGAATGCGGCAATCCGGCAAGAACCGACCGTGTCGCGTTGCTGATCGGCAATGGTGGCTATGACGGCGCCGACTGGGAGGGTCTCGACAACGCTGGCAACGACGTCGTGCGGTTGTGCGAGGTGTTTGCCAAGGCGGGCTTCCGCGTCATCCGGCTGGTCGATGCCAGCGCCGCCACCGCGCGCAGCGTGATCGCCGAATTCGCGACGGTCTCGCAGCAGGCCGATACCGCGCTGATCTATTATGCAGGGCACGGCTTCGAATTTGGCGGCGAAAATTATCTGGTGCCGGTCGATGCGCCGCGCTTTGCCAGCAAGAACGGCCTGAAACAGCATTTCCTTCCGCTTGATGACCTGATGGGGGCGGCGAAGGCCTCGCGCTTCAACCTGTTTTTTCTCGATGCCTGCCGTTCGTTCGATGCGGTGGTGGAACTGACCGATATCGATCCGGGCGGACGTGACGGCGCGGTCAGCACCATCGGGCTGCCGCGCGGCGGCACCGGCGTGGTGTTCTATTCGACGGTCAAAGGAAGCCCCGCGCTCGATGATGCCCCGCCCGAAGATGACTCGATCAGCCCGTTTGCTGCCGCCATCGCCAAGCACAGCGCGACGCCGGGGCTGGAGCTTGACCAGTATCTCAAGATCGTCGCGCGCGACGTTGAAGAGCGAACCAAATCGGTCATCGATCCGGCGCAATATCCGGTGCGCTATGGTCAGTTCCGCGAAGATTTCTTCCTGATGCCGTTGCAGGCCGAACGTCGCACCCGCAGCGGCGCGGTGCGGCCCAGTGCAAGCGGGCTTATAATGTCGTTGCCCGTCGTCAGCAGCATTGCTGAGCTGTCGCTTGAAAGGCTGGCGGTTGAAGATGAGCCCTATATTGTCGCCGATCTGCTGAGCAAGGCAACTGCAGACCAGATCAAGCTGGCGGCATCAGCGCGCAACGATCCAGTGGCGCAGTATCTGCTGGGTTATATGATGTCGTTCGGGGTGGGCGTGCCCAAAAACCTGGTCGAAGCGCGCCAATGGCTCGAAGCATCGGCAGCCCAGGGCCATCCAGCGGGGCAGCTTGAGCTCGGCTATTACCTGCGCAACCATGCACCCGATGAGGCGGCAAGGGCGCGCGAACTGTATGAACTGGCAGCCGCGCAGAATTATGCGAAGGCCAAATCGCATCTGGGCGACCTGCTGATCGTGGATTCGCGCGGTGAGCGTGATCCGGCGAAGGTCAAGGCACTGAAGGATCGCGCGCGCGGACTGTTTTTTGATGCCGCCGCTCAGGGGCATCCGTTTGCGATGTTCGCGCTTGGCGCGCATATTGGCGAGACCGAAACAGCGCGCAAGCTGCTTGGCACACTCGCCGCATCGGGCAACCGTGAGGGCGACCACTGGCTGTGCGAACTCGCCTATTTCGGCAACGATCTGGCCAGCGCCGATGCGGCGCGGCATTGCACGCGCGGCGCCAGCGGCGGCTTTGCCGGTTCCCAGTTCCTGCAGGCGCGCCGCTATGACATGGGGGCAGGGGTTCCCAAGTCGCCCAGGGAGGCGGATTATTGGGCACGGCTGGCGCTGTCGCAAAAGGAGCTCGACCCCGGCAGGCGCGCAGTGCTGGCCAGCATCGTGCTACCGGATTAGCTTATTTAAGCGGCTAAGTTCGCACGGGGCTAGCGGCATGCAGGCTTGATGGCTAGATGACGTGCCATGGCAGGCAGACGATCAACCGACTGGGGCTTCCCGCGCTGGCGTGGCTACGGGTCTTCGCGTGAGGCGCAGGCGGTGCGGATGTGCGACCGGCACGGCTGCGACCAGGCCGGCAACTGCCCCGCGCCAAAATCGCCCAACAGCCCGGAGCGCTGGTATTTCTGTGAACGCCACGCGGCGGAATACAACCAGAGCTGGGATTATTTCGAAGGGCTGAGCAAGGAAGAAACCGCCGCCCGCACCGCAGAAGAACAGCGCGATTCATCGGGCTATCGCGAATCGGCGTTCCACGAATGGGGCGGCTCGGGCGACGGATCACGCAGCCGCGATGAAATGCGCGCGCTTGATGTGCTCGAATGCGATGCGCACAGCGAATTTGAGCTGATCAAAAAGGCTTATCGGCGGCTTGCCAAGGCCAACCATCCCGATACCAATCAAGGCGACAAGGACGCGGCGACACGCTTTCAGGCGATCCAGGCGGCCTATGCGGTGCTGCGCAGTGCAGAGGATCGCAAGAACTGGAAGGGCGTGTAATCGCTGACTGCGCTCCCTATCTGACCTCACATGAAGACCGAAGTCCGGGCCAACTGGTCGCACACCATATTGATCTGCAAGAAATGCCAGAAGCGCGCCAAGGCGGCGTTTGGGCCAGAGCACGACAAGTCGCTCTCCAAGGCGCTGAAACGGCGGCTGACATCGGGCAAGGGCCGCAAGGCGCGGCTGGGAATTGTCGAAGTCGGCTGCCTGGATATCTGCCCCAAAAAGGGCGTGGTGCTGATCGACAGCCGCGCGCCGGGTATCTGGCGCATCGTGCGCGATGATGCTGACATCGACCGGTTGGCCGAGGAACTGGCGGGCGGGGCGGCGTCATAACCCAATTAAATAACGCTCTCCGACAAAAGCCGGAGTGCAGGAGTCAGATTGTACTGCACCCGCCCCTGGATTCCGGCGTTCACCGGAAAACAGGGCGGGTGAACCGGGTTTACGGCTGCAACGCCGACGGCGGATCGGATCCGTCCATCGAATCTTCAAGCGCCTCATCGAGATCGGCTTCGCTGGTCTCGGTGTGTTCGGGATCGGGCGCTGTAGTCCTGTCGGCGCTATCGTTCAGGCTCGACTGCTTTTGCCCGGCGCGCTGGGCGGATTCCTCGGCGCAACCGATGGGGTCTTTGGGATCGTTATCATGGTTCATGGCATCGTCTCCTTGTGGTGCAAGGCTTACGATCCGGTCCGTCTTCTGGTTCCGCGCATCCGGTGATATGGGCAGACAATGGCGCTATCCAGCTCTGACCTGTTGTTCGTCTACGGCTCACTGCGGCGGGGCAGTGCGCATTCCAATGCAGCGCGGCTGGCGGGGGAGAGTATCTGGCTGGGCACCGCGACCATCACCGGCAGACTGTACCGCGTGGACTGGCACCCCGCGCTGACGCTCGATGGCAAAACCCGCGTGACCGGCGACCTGCTGCGGCTGCACGATCCCGCCGCCAGCTTGCCGTGGCTCGATGCGTTTGAAGGCTGCGGCGCAGATGACCCGCTGCCGCATGACTATCGCCGGGAACTGTGTGCGGTTGAGACCGCCAGTGGCGCTGTCACCACTTTGGTCTATGTGTGGAACCTGCCGGTGGCCGGGCTAACGATCATCCCGTCAGGCGACTGGCTGGCGCACGACCCTCAAGCCTGAGGCTTCACGTCCGCACTGGGGGCAGGCGGCGTCTCCTGCGGCGTTAGTCCCGCCACCAGACCGTCGAGCGAGGCGCCGTTGAGCCCCAGGTCCTTCATCAGCCCATCGATGATCGGCGCCTGCGCGCGATAGCTCAATGCAGCGGCGACCGCATCGCTGGCGAGGTTACCACTGCCACCTGAAGACCCGTTGCCGCCCGCGCCGCCGTAGCCACCGTTACCACCCGACTGTCCAAGGCCATCGACCTTGACGATCTTGATCGACTCAATGGCCTCCAGCGGCTTTGACGCCTCGCGGATCACCTCGGGCAGAACCTTGAGCAGCGCGAGCTTGGTCTGCAGCGATATCTGGTCGGATGACAGGATGTTCGCCGCCTCGTTGACCGCGCGCTGGCCCGCCGCTTCAACCTCGAAGCGGACGCGGGACGCATCGGCGCGCAGCTTTTCCGCATCTGATTCGCCCTCGGCCTCAAGCCGCACCGCCTCTGCGCGGTTGGATGCGGCGGCCTTCTCCGCCTCGGCCTCGACCTTGACGCGGATCGCGTCGCGCACGGCGTGCTTGGCAGCCTCAATCAGTTCGATCCGCTTGGAACGATCGGCGATCTCGGTCTCGCGTGCGGTCGTCACCTGTTCCTCGGCGGCGACCGCGGTGGCGCGCGCGGC
>NZ_JBGTFM010000395.1:0-1865 GCF_041747255.1 Blastomonas sp.
GCCCAAGCGCGCGCGCCGCACGCGCCGGGATAGCGCTGCCGTCAACCCTGCGAACGATCCGCTGTTCGATGCGCTGCGGGCATGCCGCCGCAACCTTGCTGCCGAGACCGGGGTGCCGCCCTATGTGATCTTTCACGACAGCACGCTGCGCGAAATGGCCGAGATGAAGCCGCAAAGCCTGTCAGCGCTATCTGCGATATCGGGCGTCGGAACCCGCAAACTTGAGGCCTACGGACCCGCCTTCATTGAGGTGCTGCGTCAGTTCAACGCGTGATTTCATCCGATCCGCCGATGTATTGACATTATATATGCCAATATTTTAAGCTTCGTACGCTAGCGCTGGGAGATGCCGCCGCTGCACCCCCGCACTGGGCCGGGCGATGGAGCGAAATCGATGCATGTCATCAACGAGGTGATGCCGACCAACCCGGCACAATTGCTGGGGTTGATGGAGCCGGGGCCGGACGGGCCGATCTTCATGATCAATCTGCTCAAGTTCAAGGATCGCGCCGAATATGCCGATGGCCGCGCCAGCGACCTTTCAGGGCGCGAAGCTTACATGATCTATGGCCGCGCCGTATCGCAGCTGCTGCCCAAATTCGGCGGCCGCGCGATCTTTGCCGCTGATGTCACGTTCCTGTCGCTGGGTCAGGTCGAGGAGCATTGGGATGAAGTTGCCATCGGCGTCTACCCCAGACGCTACGATATGGTGCGCATGTCGCTATCGCCTGAATGGCAAGAGATTTCAGTGCACCGCACTGCCGGATTGGCAGGCCAGCTGAACATCGAAACGGTGCTGTCACCCGAAGCAAGCAACATGACCTGGCTTCAGCAGATCGTGGCATCGATAGGGACCAGTGCGTGACAGCTTGCGGCGAACGCGATACACGAAATGACATGAACATCGAAACTGGTCTATCCGCCCACCCTGACGGGCGAAAACAGCGCAGCGAACGCAGCCGACTGCGCATTGTAGATGCCATGTTCGCCCTCATCACCGAAGGCAATATGGATCCGAGCGCTGCGGTGGTGGCGCAGCGCGCAGAGGTCAGCGCGCGCACCGTCTTTCGCCATTTTGAGGAAATGGATAGCTTGTATGCAGAAATGACCGCGCGAATAGAAGCTGAGATCCTGCCGATAGTGCAGCAGCCGTTTGCCGGAGACACATGGCGCGAGCAACTCGACCAGTTGATTGCGCGCCGTGCCACGATCTACGACAAGATCATGCCGCTGAAGATTGCCGCCAGCATCCGGCGGTTTTCATCCGAGTATCTGATGGCAAACTACCAGCGCTTTCTTGATATGGAGCGCATGGGGCTGGAGCGGGTGATACCCAAGGCCATGATGGCCGATGCGACCTTGCTGTCTGCCATCGAAATGTGCGTCGGCTTTCAGGCGTGGCGCAGGCTACGACAGGACCAGGGGTTATCCAGCGATGCAGCCGTCAAGGTCGTTCGCCTCTGCATCACCCGTTTGCTGGGTTAACCATGGCTTTTCGTGGGCGCGCGCTGCTGACCGCCTTGATCATTTTGAGCAGTTGCACTGCAGACGCCCCCATTATTGAAGAAAAATCGGCTGCACGCCAGCCAGCTGACTGCCCTGCTAGCGACTTTGCATTCGGCGCATTTCAAGCAATCCCCTCGGGCTCATTCATCAAGGGCGCGGACCCGATCTATCCCGAGGAGCAACCCGAAATTCGGCTGCAGGTCACGGGCTTTGCGATCCAGCGGCATGAAGTGACCAATGCCCAGTTTGCCCGGTTTGTAGACGCTACCGGCTATGTGACCAGCGCGGAACACGCGGCGGCCAGCAGCGCAGCAGATGCAGGTTCGGCGCTCTTTGTGCCCGGCATTAACGGCGCGCCG
>NZ_JBGTFM010000396.1:0-4585 GCF_041747255.1 Blastomonas sp.
CGTGCCGGATGCTCGACAAAGCCGACGCCAAGCCCTGTTTCCTCAATGGTTTCGCGCACCGCCGCAACACGCGCCGCCGCACACGCAGGGTCCAGCCCATGGTCGAGCGTCCGGGCAATGACATGATCATCAGGGTCCACCCTGCCGCCCGGAAACACCACTGCCCCGCCGGCAAACACCATTTGCGACGACCGTTCGACCATCAGCAATTCCGGCGGGCCGCCATGGGGTGCATCGCGAAACACGATGATCGTGGCGGCGGGTGTGGCAACGGCAAGCGGTTCGCCGGTGCGCGGATCAACCATAAGCTGATCAATGGCCGGTGGCGCATTGTCGGGGAGTGATGAAGATGTGGCCATGGCCTTTCATTGCTGAAAGCGGCCCGCCTGCCAAGCAGCAAACACCGATGGGTCTCGTCACGGCTGAGGCTCAGTGACGCAAAATGCGTTCGGCAATCCGTTCCGGCTCAATCCGGTAGTGACCAAGCGACGCGGCGCGGGCGACCGAATAATAGCGGCCGGGCATCAACGGCTGATCATCCAGCGCAGCGCTCTCGCTGTCGCATTCATCGACCAGCGCTCCCAGCAGCCCCAGCAGACGCGCGCGCTCGGGCGAAGGCTCCTCAACTACGCGCGACAGCAGCCCCAAACCCTTTTGCGCCAAAAGACCGAGCATGATCGCAAACCTTTCAATCTGTGTTGCACCTGAACATGGTTAACGGCGGCGCTGCGGCCGGGTTTAGCGTTTTGCTAACCATGATCATCCCGGTGCCGCTTGTCGGGGGATTTTACACCGAAGTCGGGCTGGAATATCTCGTTAACCATCCAAAGCTATGATGCATCAGGCAAAAGTTGGTCTGGCACGCTGCCTGCTACGCTTTGCACAGTTGTCTTCACATGACTCAATGGCAGGGCGGTTGTTCGATTGGTCTCGCGCCGCCCTGCCCTTCCCCTCTCTCAAATTCTCTATGTCTCAGCCAGCGTGCGCAGCACCTGCGCGGTGTGGCTGTCGGCCGGGAAAAATGTTTCCAGCGCCAGTTCGGACAAGGTGATGTCGCGCGGCGTGCCGAAGGTCGTCACCGTGCCGATGAACGACAAACGCCCGGCTGCGGTATCGATCACCAGCGGCAGCGCGATTGGCGGCGGGCCGGGGCTGGCGTTGTCATTGGCGACGCCGGGATAGCCCGCAAGCTCGTCGCGCAACGCCGCCAGCCCCTCGTCGGCTGACAGGTCGATGTCGCGATCGAGCCGGTGCAGGATGTAACTGCGCCACAGCTCGTAATTCACAACCTGCGGGGCCAAGCCATCGGGATGTAGCGCCAGCCGCAGCACATTGACCGGCGGCACCAGCAGATGCGCGGCGATCTGTTCGGTCAGCACCGCCACTGCCGCGTTTGACGCCACCATGTTCCAGTGCCGATCGACCACCATAGCGGGGAACGGCGCATGCGCTGCAAGCAGATGCTCGATCACCGCCATCGCCTCTGCCATTTCAGGCGCAGACAGGCCGGTCTCCTCAAATTCGGGTGCAAGCCCGGCTGCGAGCAGGATCTGGTTGCGGGCACGCAGCGGAATATCAAGATAATCGGCCAACCGCATGATCAGATCGCGGCTGGGCTGCGCGCGCCCGGTTTCAACAAAGCTCAGGTGCCGGGTCGACATCTCGACCTCAAGCGCGAGCTGCAGCTGGCTGAGGCGGCGGCGTTCACGCCATTGGCGCAGCTGTGAGCCGACGGGCGCGGCCTGGCGAGGGTGTTGGGTCATGTCGCGAACGCTAGCCGCTGCAACGCGGCAATTCCATTACCTTGGCGGTAAGGCTGTCATCCCGCCAGCCCAACGGTCGCGAACGCCAGAAAGGCGAGCAGCCCGGCGTTGCGGTTGCTGCGAAACTTGATCAGGGGGTCCTGCGGATCATTGGGGCGCAGCGTTGCCAGTTGCCATGCCAGATGCGCGGCCAAGGGGGCGAGCGCCAGCAACGCCAGCCAATCGGGCCGCACCAACCAGATTGCACCTGCCCAGCAGGCAATCGTGGTCATGTAAAACACGCCGACACCCAGCCGCACGCCGCTGCCCAGCGCGCGCGCGCTCGACCGAATGCCGACCAAGGCGTCATCCTCGACATCCTGCAGCGCATAGATCGTGTCGTAGCCGATCACCCAGAAGATGCACCCGGCATAGAGCAGCAGCCCGGCGAGCGGCACGGTCGGCTCGACTTGCGCCCAGGCAACCAGCGCGCCCCAGCTGAACACCAGCCCCAGCCACGCCTGCGGCCACCAGGTGATCCGCTTCATGAACGGATAGGCGGCGACCAGCCCCAGACTGGCGATGGCGATCAGTGCGGCGACCTGGTTGAGCTGCACCAGCACGCCCAGCCCGATGAGGCACAGCAGCAGCAGCCAGCCCCATGCGGCTTTCAGGCTGACCGCACCGCTCGCCAGCGGGCGCCCGCGGGTGCGCGCAACCTGCGCATCAAGATCGCGGTCGATGATGTCGTTGTACACGCAGCCCGCGCCGCGCATCGCGATGGCTCCCAGCAGCATCCAGCCCAGCATCGGCCATTGTGCCTGCAACCCGCCTGCCAGCCCCAGCGCAAAGGCGCACGGCCAATACAGCAGCCACCAGCCAATCGGCCGGTCGAACCGCGCCAGCAGTGCATAGGGCCGCGCGCTCGCAGGCAGCAGCGCCAGCAGCCCGCGTGTTTCGGTATCAGGCAACGGAGTGGTCGTCATCGCGCTGGCTTACGCGCGCCTGACGATAGGCTCAAGCCAAACGGTGCGGGTTTGCGCGGCTCCTGCGTGGATGGGCGATGTTGCGCTTTGACCTCGCCGTCTTGCCGCGCTAACGCCAATGCCATGCCCGCCACCCCTGCCTGGCCGCCGCGCTCTGCGCCGCGCCTGTTTGTTGATCAGCCGCTGGCCCAAGGCGCTGATCTGCGCATTGAAGGCGGACAGGCGCATTATCTGATCAACGTGATGCGGCTGGCCGATGGCGCGCCGGTCAAGCTGTTCGATGACCGCAGCGGCGAATATCTCGCCCGCGTCGCCGCAAGGGGCAAGCGCGACCTTGTGCTGACGGTGGAATCCTTGCTCCGTACGCGCGAAGCGGTGCCCGATTTCTGGCTGTGCGCCGCTCCGATCAAGCGCGCGCGCTTTGATTTTCTCGCTGAAAAGGCCTGCGAGCTTGGCGTCGCGCGGTTCGTGCCAGTGCTGACCGAACGCGCGGTGGTCGACAAGATCAAGGACAACCGGTTGCGCGCCACGATGATCGAGGCAGCCGAGCAATGCGAGCGCACCGCGCTGCCTGAAATCGCCCCCCTCACCCGGCTCGATGTGCTGCTGCGCGACTGGCCCGAGGGACGTCACCTGTTGTTCGCTGACGAGCGTTTGCACGAAAGCGGCAGCGGATCGTTCCGCAAGGCGCTGCGCGAACATCCTGGCCCTGCGGCGGTGCTGATCGGTCCCGAGGGCGGCTTCAGCGATGCCGAGAATGCCGACATCCGTTCCCACCCCGCCGCTGTCCCCGTCTCGCTGGGTCCACGCATCCTGCGCGCGGAAACCGCCGCAATTGCCGCCACCGCGCTGTGGATGGCGGGGCGCGGCGACTGGGATGGCTGAGGTTTCTGCTTCGCGCCGTTAAAGCAAATAAAGCTGGCATGGGTTGCAGCGTGCAACTAAAGGCAGCGATAAGTCCCCACAGGTAGCCGTCTGACTATGAGCACTCGCAACGACATCGGCCTTGACGATCCCTACGTCACCTCCGTCGCGCAACTGGCCGAACCGATGCAGCAGGGCGAAAAGCCCAAGGCCGACTGGCGCATCGGTACCGAACATGAAAAGTTCGTGTTCTGCCGCAACGATCACCACGCGCCGAGCTATTCCGAACCCGGCGGCATCCACGACCTGTTGATGGCGCTGACCGAATTCGGCTGGGAGCCGGTCGAGGAGTTGTCTGACCATGGCAGCAACGTTATCGCGATGCGCGGGCCTGATGGCACCGTGAGCCTTGAACCGGCCGGTCAGCTCGAACTGTCGGGCGCGCCGCTGGAAAACCTGCACGAAACCTGCGCCGAAACCGGGCGACATCTGGGGCAGGTCAAGGCGATAGGTGAGAAGACCGGCAAAAGCTTCCTTGGGCTTGGCATGTGGCCTGACAAGACCCGCGCCGAACTGCCAATCATGCCCAAGGGTCGGTACAAGATCATGCTCGACCATATGCCGCGCGTCGGCAGCATGGGGCTCGACATGATGCTGCGCACCTGCACCATCCAGGTCAATCTCGACTATGCGAGCGAGGCCGACATGGCCAAGAAGTTCCGCGTTGGGCTGGCGCTGCAGCCCCTGGCGACCGCGCTGTTTGCCAACTCGCCGTTCACCGAAGGCAAGCCTAACGGCTTCCTCTCATACCGCAGCCACATCTGGTCAGACACCGATCCGGCGCGCACCGGAATGCTGCCGTTCGTGTTCGAAGATGGCTTTGGCTACGAGCGCTATGTCGAATACATGCTCGACGTGCCGATGTATTTCGTGTTCCGCGATGGCCGCTACATTGATGCGGCGGGCCAGAGCTTCCGCGACTTCATGAACGGC
>NZ_JBGTFM010000397.1:0-4617 GCF_041747255.1 Blastomonas sp.
GATATCCAGCCCAATGATGCTAACTTCCGACACAGACGCCTCCTTACCAATGGTGTTTAAACACCTCCATTATGGCACATCGATGCCGTCGGGGGGCGTCCAACCCATCACCCAACTGCGGCCATGAAATGCCTTTGGGCGATCACCTGAAAGCCGACATGCAGCTTTGCCCCGTTTCCAGCCAGAACCTGCCTTTCAGCAACCGGCCCAGCTCCGGCCGTTGCCTTCGGGGCAATGCATGAGGAAACCCAATTATCGAAACGACCCGGCGGAGATTGCCGTTGAAAATCTAAAAAATTTCTGTGCTAGATTTCGGGGTATCAAGTGGGGTAAACTTACATTGCATGGCTTTAAAATACTCATACCTTCAGTATGTTGCAATTATATTTCGAGCCCCTCCGTCGGCATTCCAGGCCACGCGGTTTTGCATGGAATGGCTATGGCGTTGCCTGACCTATGGGAGGATGTTCGCGCTCCGTCGGTAAGGCTCGGTCACATTTTGTTGCGGGCGACGCAGAGCATTATCCGTCTGCCCTTCGGATCTGCAGGCTCAAGAGTAGCGAAATTCTGACCGAGCAAGAAAACGCCAGCGGCGCTGTCGATGTCGATAGAACAAGGCAGCAAAAGAAGCGATAATTGGGGTGAGAAGGCCAGCCTTAATCTCGACCTCATCCAGATAGTCGGTGCGACCATCTGGGCGTTCGTGGATCGTGATGTGATGGTCCCACGTTCGGACGAGTTGGCCGGAACCGTTATCTCGAATGCGATAAACGCTCGAGGACTCCGGTTTTGGATGACTGATTTCAATCCACTGTCGGCCGAGGGGCAGAACGCCTCCCAGAAGCATCGCGACCAGATATCGGCCATCTCGCCACTCGCTTGGAAACGACGGAGGAGTGATCGGACGGAATTTGACTAAGGGCGCGGTGACATGGACCAGCAACCGGGATTTCCCCAGTTCTTCGCGAACTTTTGCAAAGGGCGCATCCAATACAGTGCTGATGGAAATTCGCATCGATCCAACCGCAGATATCCCGTGGCGACTGGAGCCATTTTATTCGTCAGATTGTTGATGGTCAATATTCCCTCGGCGGGACCATCCAGAACCAAAAGGTTTGCCGACTAAGCCGAATCTAGTGGAACGGAGCGCACCGGGTTCAGATCGAGCGATAAAGTCCATTGCGATAGATCGTCAGATGGTTTTAACTCGGCAAAGCGGTGGACGGCGCGGGGACGAAGCTGTTTTGTCGGTGCGAGCTGTGATCGATGAGAGAAGCACGGCTGGTCTGCTGTCGCTCATGCTTGTCGCCCTTATCCCACCGCTGGAAATCGGCGTGATGGCCGTCCCATTCGTCGCCGGACTGATTTTGGCCGCCTGTGCTATACGATACCGCGATCAGCATTCCCTGCTCTTCGTTATCGTGTTTGCATCTGCGTTTCTTGTTCTTGGCGCGCTGCTCAAAGAACTTTTCACTTGGCCATGGCATCTGCTTATTCCGCTGGTGATTGCAGCGATAGCCGCGCGTGTCTGGAGGTCGGAAGCGCGCCTTGCGCTGGGTTGGCGATCGGGCAAGGCAAGTGCGCGATTGTGGCTGGCAGCCATTGCGATCTCTATTCTCACTACCGGCGCGTTGGTGATTTGGGTTGAGCTCTTTGAACCCGATCTGGAAGTCTTCCGTGCGATGGTCCCCCGAGGAGACCTGCTGGTGCTGATTTCTGCAGCTCTCGGCTTCGCTCTGCTCAATGCGACTATGGAAGAGCTGATCTGGCGCGGCGGAATACAATCCTGGCTGGGAAGGCACACCAGCATCTGGCTCGCAATTTTGATTCAGGCCCTTTCATTTGGTGCACTGCATTGGGCAGGCTTTCCAAGCGGATGGTCGGGAGTCGCCCTCGCTATCATCTATGGCGTCATCCTCGGATGGCTTCGCCACGCAACGGGTGGCCTTTCCGCCCCAATCGTTGCTCATATCCTTGCAGATCTAACGATTTTCCTGCTGGTTCTTGGTTCATTTTGATCTTGGCCGGATTCCATCACGGAAGCTGGGCCGGCTGCGAACGACGCTTGCAACCTTCAGGTATAAAAAGCGGACAGCACCCATACGGCCAACTTGCGGAAGTTATGTTATGAACACCTTACCCCGTGACCTTGAGATGACTTTTATCGGTTCCGAAAATCAACCGCAGTCAAAGCGGCTGAGATCATTAAACGCAGGGAGGATCGGCGTCCCGGTTCGTTGAGCCCTTAACAGTGCCCCCTACGATTGATGGGCGCCAGGACATCAATGTCAGAACTTCGGATCTCAATTACGGCGTTAATCGGCAATCATGACAGATACCGCGCCTCTTGCAATTATATAGGACTCCTATATGAATCGCATTGCGAGGTGACCCACGATGGCGACGACAAACAATATAGCGACGGGACTGGCTAAGATCGGGCTATTTTTGAGGTCTGCAAATTGGCGTCAGGCAGAGGCTGCTGCTCTGTCCCCGACCCAGGCGCAAATCCTCATTCATCTCACACGGCGCGGTCCAGCACGCATTGCAGCGCTTGCCGAAGAGCTCGGCGTCACCCAGCCTACTGCCAGCGACTCTGCCGCGGCGCTCATCCGAAAAGGTCATCTCGAGCGCCGGCGTGATCCTGCGGACGGTCGGGCGGCGCTCCTGCATCCAACGCTTGCCGGTTTGCGCACCGCAGAGGCAATCGCAGTCTGGCCCGATGCGCTGCTTGCTGCCGTCGACGCATTGGATGCGCAAGAGCAGGTCGTCTTCCTGAAAGGCCTGACGAAAATGATCCGCTATCTGCAAGTCAAAGGCGCCATTCCAGTTCAACGCATGTGTGCGACCTGTCGTTTCTTCCGGCCGAACGTCCACGACGATGCGGTCGCCCCCCACCACTGCGCCTTCGTGGACGCTGCCTTCGGAGACGCGAACCTGCGCCTCGACTGCAGCGAGCATGAACCGACCGACGAACCAGAAACCGACGCCATTTGGCGAAGGTTTGCTGGAACGCCGGCCGGAAAAGCGGACGCCCCTCCCGCGGTATCGGGCGAGGCGTCCTGATGTCTTAACCTACCTCTGAAAGACAGGAGACTTCTTATCATGACACAGAAAGCCATCTTCTACCACGCCGGTTGCCCGGTCTGCGTAGCCGCCGAAGACAAAATCACTGAGGTCATAGATCGCAACCGATTCGAACTTGAGATCGTCCATCTGGGCGATGCGCCGAAGAGGATCGATGAAGCCGCCGCCAATGGTGTTGAATCGGTGCCCGCGCTCGTGATCGACGGAACGGCACTGCACATCAATCACGGCGCCGACCTCTCGGCCCTGCGGTGATGGCCATGAAAAAAGCCATAGCATCTGCGGCGATCACGATCGCCTTGACCCTGCCCGTAATGGCACACAACTCCCAGAAGGAGCATGGCATCAGCGCTGAAGCTTCGGATACAATCGCAGCGCCGTTCGACATCGTCCATGCGAAGATAACGACAGATGGCAATGTCGCCGTGTTCCATATTGGCGTCTCAGGACGCGCCGGCGAGAGCAAACCGGCGCCTTCAGGACAGCTCGCCGGCAGCGAGGTATTCTCTTACGTCTGGCCAACGAGCATCGACCCCTATGAAGTCGGGTTCGACCGTGGAGCGGGCATCCTAGCCCTCGCCGTCACGGCTCATCCAGATTTCGACGACACGCCACTGTTCGACGAGAATGGGGACGGCGATCCCGGCAATGACGGTGATCTCTGGCATAGCCACTGGGTGGTGCTTGGCCCCGATAACGCCTGCGGCGCGGGCGCATTGAAGGTAATCGACATCCCTGAGGGAACGAACCCAAGGCTGCCGAAGACCTGGCCCGGGCTGCCGATCCTGATCGACAGCCCAGGCTGGGGCCCGCTCATCGGCGGAGATACTGTCGAGGTGCGCGTGCCTTTCGAAGAAATCGGCATCGTTGAAGCGGCCTCCTATGACGGTGTGACCGCTGGTCTCAGAGTCAACGAGAGCGTTCACGCACCTTTGCTCTGCGTTGCGGATGTCTTCGACGTGGCTTCGGGCGACCTCAGCCTCCCGGGTAGGGTCAACAATTAAAGAATCGTCGGCGGCGATCGTTTCGCCGCCGGCACTTAATGCGAGCGAGCAGGAAAGCGGACAATAACCAACTGGTTACCTACTGTTGTCACCGAGGACCCGGCAGGCGGATATGCGCTCGCCATCAAGCTGAGCCGAATGGGTGTCAAAGACACGCAGCCGGATGAGGCTGTGCGGGACAAATTGCGCTCTCAGTATGGTCATGATGCCCGAGCGCTGATTGCGATTTCACAGACAGTCGCCGTCAACTTCGCAACGATAGCGGCAGCCAACGATTACTGGCAGGACCGAGAAAAGGGAGGGAAGGACATGACTGTCCCATTGCGACCGGCACCACCGCTTGAAGTTGTCCAGTGGCTGAACGTCGCCGAGCCCTTAACCCTCGACTATTTGCTTGGGCGTGTGATTTTGATCGAAGCCTTTCAAATGCTGTGCCCCGGCTGCGTCAGCCATGGCCTGCCGCAGGCGACACGTGTTCGCGAGACCTTCAGCGAGAAAGATGTGGTGGTGATCGGTCTTCATTCGG
>NZ_JBGTFM010000398.1:0-1832 GCF_041747255.1 Blastomonas sp.
AACTTGCTCCGACACACGCGATAGAGTCCGGCCGAGGCCTCCGCAGGGGAGAGATCCAGTACCGGCGTGTCCGTCTCGACGGGAAGGCCGTTGCCCGCGGCGCAGTCCTCAAGCAGCTTGACCCGCCCGTGCTGGCTCATAAAGCCTTCCGGGTCCGGCCCTTCGTATCGCTGGCCCGGAGCGCGGCCCCCAACCCGGACGAATTCGCAACGACCAGTGTCGGAGCAAGTTTGAAATGTCACCCTCGCGGCAAGGTAGAGATGTCACGGGGGGCACCGCCGCGACCGTTGTGCGATGGTGAGCCAGGCGCTTCCAGATTGTTTGGCGGCCTTGCCCGTCCAACCGCACCTCTTCGTTGGTAGGCCGGATAAGCCTCCTGTCGTGCCTTTATCCAGGTCAGGGCCTCACCAAGCCGCTTGCTCTCCACGATCGCGCCCGGTGCCACCACGGCGATCTTGTCCAACATCCTGAAGGGCAAATCGCAGCCCGCATGGCGCACGGCAAACCTGCCGTCGGGATAGTTCACCACCTCGACCTGCTTGCGGGCCAAGGCACGGGCTTGCATCGTCGGCTCCAAGAGCAGCAACATCCGGTCGTAGTTCAGCGTCAGACTAGCCGAGACCACGCGGGCCTCTCGCCAAGCCAGCGCTTCGTCGATGACGTCATCCGAGGGAGCCGGGCGATGCAGGTCTTTGGCATTGGCAGGATGCCGGCCGAACCGTTCATTGTAGGTCTCGATGAATCCCGCCAGCCAGGCATTGGCGGATTCTATCGTGCTGATGCCGGCCAGGCGCATCTCCTTGACCAGCCGGTCCTGCAGCGTGCTAAACGCCCGCTCTACTCGACCCTTTGCCTGCGGGCTGTTGGCGCAGATGATGTCGATGTTCAACTCGCACAAACCGCGGCCAAATTGGGTAGTCGCCTCGTCTGTCGCCGTCTTGCTGTTGACCCGGAATATGCCGTGCTTGTCGGAATAGAACGCGACGGGTCTGCCGTGCGCCGCAAGGTAGGATCGTGTCGCAGCAAAGTACGAGAACGCCGACTCGCTCGCCACGAAACGCAACAGCATCAGCCGGCTGGTCGCGTCATCCACGAAGGCCAGCAAGGTGCAGGGCGGCCCGCGCTCCTCGAACCAGGCATGTTCCGAGCCGTCGATCTGCACCAACTCGCCAAGGCAGTCGCGCCGACGCCGCGGCTGATGCGGTGAGGGCAGGCGATGCCGCCGGTCAGTCCAGAGCCCATCGGCGATCATCCACTGGCGTAGCGTCTCGCGCGATACCCTGCAGCCGTGCAACGCGACCAGCTTTTCTGCCGCAAGCGTCGGTCCAAAATCACTGTAACGCTCGCGTACCAGCGTCACTGCAAGCTGCCGAACCTCATCCGGCATCTGCCGGTTGCTCCGCCGACCGCGGCGCTTGGATACCAAACTGGCCGCGCCATCAGCGCGTAGGCCTTGCAGGAGCCGAAACACTTGCCGCCGGCTCAGCCCGGTCAATGTGCAAACGTCAGCGACACGCAGCCGGCCCGATTGGACCCCAAGCAACACCTCCAGGCGGTCGAACTCTCGCTTGCTCATCGAAATTGCCACCGCGTCGCTCTCCTGGCCACAGAGCCGAGGAGGGTGCCATCTCTAACTGGCACAGGGGTGACGTCTCTATATGGCGTCTACAGCGTGTCCACTCCGCGGGAGACGTTATGGTGCGGAAGTATGCGGCTGTGATTGGTCTGGTGCGCCGTTTGGTTCTGTCAGCGCTCACGCCAAGCCTGACGACACAAACTGCAGGACGATTTCAGGCTACGCAGCTTCCAGGATGGCGAGCGCAGCAGTGGCG
>NZ_JBGTFM010000399.1:0-10923 GCF_041747255.1 Blastomonas sp.
GCGATTGCGCTGCTGCCGCTCGACGGCGGATCGCGCGCCGAAGCCCAATCGGGAAATGGCGTTGTCCCCACGCAGGCCTTCAGCGAAGCGAAGCTGGCCGATCTGCGCGCGGCAGAAACCCCGGTGTTCGCCTATTTCACCGCCGACTGGTGCATCACCTGCAAGGCCAACGAAGCCGCCGCAATCCAGCGCGAACCGACCGCCGCCGCCTTCAAGACCGCAGGCGTGACCGTGCTGGAGGGCGACTGGACCCGGCGCGATGCAGAGATCAGCCGCTTTCTCGAAGCGCAGGGCCGCGCAGGCGTGCCGCTTTATGTCTGGTATGCGCCCGGCAAACCGCCGGTCATCCTGCCGCAGGTGCTGACCGTTGACAGTCTGACCGCGCTTGTGAAAGCGCTCTAGATAAGCCCCGCGAGCGGGCTGGCCGTTAGATGAGCCCGGCCAGCGGGCTCGATGGATCGGCATATTTTCGCGTTCCCATGCGTCCGGCAAGATACGCGTCGCGCCCCGCCTCGACCGCCAGCTTCATCGCGCGCGCCATGCGGATCGGGTCTTTGGCTTCGGCAATCGCGGTGTTCATCAGCACCCCGTCGCAGCCCAGTTCCATCGCGATGGCGGCATCCGACGCGGTGCCGACCCCGGCATCGACCAGCACCGGCACCTTGGCATTCTCGACGATCAGGCGGATGGTGACGCGGTTCTGGATGCCCAGCCCCGATCCGATCGGCGCGCCGAGCGGCATGATCGCAACCGCGCCCGCATCTTCAAGCCGTTTCGCGCCGATGGGATCATCGACGCAGTAAACCATCGGCTTGAAGCCTTCGTTGGCGAGGATTTCGGTCGCGCGCAGCGTCTCGTGCATATCAGGATACAGCGTCTTGGCCTCGCCCAGCACCTCAAGCTTGACCAGATCCCAGCCACCCGCCTCACGCGCCAGCCGCAACGTGCGGATCGCGTCCTCGCCGGTAAAGCACCCGGCGGTGTTGGGCAGATAGGTGACTTTTTTGGGGTCGATAAAATCAGTCAGCATCGGCGCATTCGGGTCTGACACGTTCACCCGGCGCACCGCGACAGTGACAATCTCGGCGCCCGAGGCCTTGAGAGCAGCGGCATTCTGCGCGAAGTCCTTGTATTTGCCGGTGCCGACGATCAGCCGCGAGCGGAAGGTGCGGCCGGCCACGCTCCAGCTATCGTTAGGCCAGCTATCGTTAGTCGAGCTGTCATCAGCCGCATGGTCACCGCCGCCCACGAAATGCACGATCTCCAGCGTGTCGCCGTCTGCCACCGCGACCTCGGCCAGCGTCGAGCGCGGCACGATGGTCAGGTTGCGCTCAACCGCCACCTTCGCGGGATCGAGCCCGAGCGTGCGCACCAGATCGGCAAGGCTTTGCCCTTCGGGAACGCGGCGTTGCTCGCCATTGATATGCAGGGTGATATTGGGGAGGGGCTCGTTCATGACGACGCCCTCATGGCGCGGATCGTGGCCCAAGGGCAAGCCCCAATCAGGCCGTGACTGACGACGGGCAGGCTTTTGTCAGGCCTGCCGGGCGGTGCGATAGTTGAGGATATGCGCCACGGTCAGCGCCGCCACCCCGACCAGCGTCGCGCCATATTCGCTCTCATGCGGCAGCCACAACGCAACCAGCATCGCGCCGATGCCGATGGAGCCGATGGCCAGCGGCAGGCCCGCGCCATGCCGCAACGCCCCATGGCCAAGCGCCAGTGCCGCCATCACCGCTGCTGCAACAAAGCCGAGTTCGTGCACCAACGGCGACAGGAACACCCCGCCCAGCGAAGCAAAGCCTGCGACCAGCCAAAGCCCGGCCGCGCAATGCACGATGCACAATGCGGAAAGCGCGATGGCGGCCGAGTCGAGTTGACCGGAGCGGGAGAGACGAGACAACATGTCATGCGACATAGGTGACAACATATCATGGCGCAATGCCACTTAACCAGTTTTGTGCAAAAAAACTGCTTGCATGACAGTGCCCTGCACCCGAAATGCGTGGCATATGACCAGCCTCTCAGAAGCGCTTGTTCCAGCCCGCCCGCAGGCTGCTTCGGCCCAGCCGAGGGCCATTGCCTATTGGCTTTATGGCGTAGCGTTGCTTGTTTTCGTAATGGTGGTGGTCGGCGGCATCACTCGGCTGACCGAATCGGGCCTGTCGATCACAGAGTGGAATGTCGTTACCGGCACACTGCCGCCGTTGAGCGACGCCGCTTGGGCCACCGAGTTCGCCAAATACCAGCAAATCCCCGAGTATAAGGAGGTCAACCTCGGCATAACCCTTGCCGAGTTCAAAACCATCTATTTCTGGGAATATATTCACCGCCTACTTGGCCGCGTGATCGGGCTGGCCTTTGCCGTGCCGCTCGCGTGGTTCGCGCTACGTCGTTCCATCCCCAGCGGCTATGGCTTGCGGCTGGTGGCGCTGCTGGCGCTGGGCGGTCTGCAGGGCACCATCGGCTGGTGGATGGTCACATCGGGCCTTTCCGAGCGCACCGATGTCAGCCATTTCCGGCTGGCGGTGCATCTGCTCACCGCGCTGTTCATCATGGCCGGGCTGATCTGGACCGCGCGCGACCTGCAGGCGTTCGCACGTGATCCGCAATCACGGCCCGCGCGCCTGACAAGCCTGAGCATCACCGTCATCGTCATCCTGTTCGTGCAGCTGTTGTTCGGCGCATGGGTGGCGGGGATGAACGCGGGCTATGCCGCGAACACCTGGCCCAGAATGAACGGCGCGTTTGTTCCAGTCGATATCGACTGGTCGCAAGGGGCGATTTATACGTTCACCCATGATCCGTTCCTTTTGCATTTCATCCACCGCTGGTGGGCGTTTGTTGCGGCTGCTGCATTGATCGTGCTCGCCCGCGCGGTCCGCCGACATGACCGGACGATCTCGGTTGCGATCAATGCGACGCTGGGGGTACAGATCCTGCTCGGCATCGCCACAGTACTGACCGGGGTCAACCTGCATCTGGCAGTGCTGCATCAGGCGGTCGGGGCGCTGCTGGTTGCCAGCGTCGCCGGGGGCGCGCATCGGCTGGGTCAGTACCAGATCACGACGCAGCCCGCGCCAAAATTGGCAGGCGCGCAATGACCGGCGATGTCAGCGATATCCGGCTGGTCTACTGCCCGTTCGCTGACGACGAAGAAGCCCGCACAATCGCCCGCACCGTGGTGCGCGAGCAGCTGGCGGCGTGCGCGAACATTCTTGGCGGCACCACATCGATCTATCATTGGCAGGGCGCGTTGACCGAACAGGCCGAGGTCGCCGTGCTGTTCAAGACCGCGCTGCCGCAATCGAAGGCCTTGGTCGCGCGCATCGTTCAGCTGCACAGCTATGACGAACCGGCCGTGCTGGTGCTGCCGGTCGAATACTGCCCGCCCGGCTTTCGCAGCTGGGTCGAAAGCGCCACCGTCTCCATCGCGTAAGCGTTTGACCGGTCATTGACCGGCCAAGATTGCTGCATGGTATTATAATACCTCACGGCAAACGCGCGCAATGCTTGACTTACAGGCTACAGATCGTCATGAGCGCCGCTTCCGGTCGGATGTCAGAGTTCGACATGAAGTTTTACGAATCGGTTGAATGGACCTCGGCGTGGCATGGGTTTGCCATCGCCAAATCCTGCCAGCCACAGCGAAAAGGTTAAGGCCATGAAGGCTTTGCTCAAGACCACCAAGTCGGCCAAGCCGGCCGAGGTCGAAAAGAAATGGCACATTATTGATGCCGACGGACTGGTGGTTGGCCGCGTTGCGGTGATCATCGCCAACATCCTGCGCGGCAAGCACAAGCCCAGCTACACCCCGCACGTCGATTGCGGCGATCACGTGATTGTCGTCAACGCGGGCAAGGTGATGCTGACCGGCAACAAGCGCGACAAGAAGGTCTATTACAAGCACACCGGCTATATCGGTGGCATCAAGGAAGTGACCGCAGCCAAGGTGCTCGACGGTCGTTTCCCCGAGCGCGTGCTTGAAAAGGCGGTGGAGTGCATGGTCCCCCGTGGTCCGCTTGGCCGCCAGCAGATGCGCAACCTGCATCTCTTCACGGGCACCGAACATCCGCACGCCGGGCAGCAGCCCGAGGCGCTGGACGTTGCCTCGCTCAACCGCAAGAACAAGGTGGGTGCATAATGTCTGATACCGTGCAATCCCTGTCCGACATCAAGGACATCGCCGCCGATACCGGTGCCCCCGTCAACACCGCACACACCGGTGGTGGCGGCGCGCCTGCCCCGATCCGCGAGCAGGAACTCGACAAGCAGGGCCGCGCCTATGCCACCGGCCGCCGCAAGGATGCCGTGGCGCGCGTGTGGATCAAGCCCGGATCGGGCAAGATCATCGTCAACGGCCGCGATCAGGAAATCTATTTCGCCCGCCCGACGCTGCGTCTGGTGATCAACCAGGTGTTCGACATCACCGAACGTCGCGGCCAGTATGATGTGGTCTGCACCGTCAAGGGTGGTGGCCTTTCGGGCCAGGCCGGCGCTGTGAAGCATGGCATCAGCCAGGCACTCAGCAAGTTTGAGCCCGCGCTGCGCAGCGCGGTCAAGACCGCCGGCTTCCTGACCCGCGACAGCCGCACCGTCGAGCGCAAGAAATCCTCCAAGGCCAAGGCGCGCAAGAGCTTCCAGTTCTCGAAGCGCTAATAGCGGCTTTACGTCAGATACAAGAAAAGGCCTCGGAGCGATCCGGGGCCTTTTTTGTGTCGCTCAACTCTTTCGCGCGGCGAGATAGAACCAGTCGCCCTGACCGATATGCGGACCGAGCATTGCACAGGGGGCAAAGGCCAGCGCATAAGCCAGCCGCTTGGGACTCCGCAGCAGATCACGCGGGCGCCCGAAGGTATAGGTGAGGTCAATCGCGGTATGGCGCGTGCCAAGACAGGCAAAGCCCGCCTTTTCCAGCATCGCCGACAGCGTTTTGACGGAGAACTGATAGAGATGCCATGGCGGCTCGGGGTGCGGCCAATAGCCCAGCAGCCCGGCAAGCGGATGCGACGATTTGGGGAACAGGCCATCGATATTGGGCGTCGAGACGATGAACAGCCCGCCGGGTTTGAGCAGGCGATGGACCGCCGCGATATCGCCCGCCGGATCGCGGACATGCTCGATCACGTCGAACATGGTGACGATATCGTAGGCTTCGGTCTCGCTGCCCAGCGCATTGATGTCGCCCTCGTGCACCGTCAGGCCGAACTGATCGCGGGCAAACTGCGCTGAACGGCGTGAAAATTCGACCCCCGAGGCTTCGAACGCGGCACGGGCAGCCTTGTCGAGAAACAGCCCGGTCGAGCATCCAATGTCGATCAACCGCCCGGTGCTGGCCCATTGCCGGGTAAAGGCGAGATGCGCATCGGCGACACCCGCCATCTTGGCAAATTCCCGGCTGGCAGGGTCGTGCAGCGCGCTGTGATAGTTGGCCTCGCCCTGATACATCGCGGCAAGTGCATCAGGATCGGGCGGATCGGCGATATAGGCGAGCCCGCAATGGCTGCAGCGAACGAGGTGGTAGCCCTCGGTGCGGGCCACAAGATGCGCGTCGTGCGATCCACAATGGTTGCAGGCCATGGCTGGCCAGTCCTGTGCCATGTCGCGGCCCCCCAGCTGCTTCGTCCTGACGAATTGTCAGGAACTGGCTAATCACAGGGGGTAAAAATCGGGTGAACGCACAACCCGCGCGACGCCATCAATCGGCGAGCATCGACCAGAAATGCGGTCCGCCACGCGGCACATCCCATTCGCTCAGCACGCGGAAGCCAAGGTTCTGGTAAAGGCCGACATTGGCGGGCGTTGCGGTTTCGAGGAAGACCGGCTTGCCCTCGCTCCGTGCGCGCTCCAGACCGGCGCGGACCACTGCCCCGCCCCAGCCTTTGCCCTGCGACTGCGGCCGCACGCCGACATAGTGCAGATACCAATAATCGATGCCCTTTGGGTGGTGGCCGTCAATCGCGCCGCTTACGCCAAGCGCGCGGGCCAGTGCGCTGCCGAAGGTGCGCATAAGCGGCCAGCCAAGCGCCAACATCTGCAGCGTCGGTGTGTGCGCCTTGCCCGGTGCGCGCCACAGGCTGGCGACCTCGTCGCCGGGTGAACGCAGCGCCATGCCGCTGGCGAGATCGGCGGGGGTTAATATGCCGAACATGCGCGGCAGGCGCACGCGGCGCTGATTCGCATCGGGGAGGATCCAGCTGACCGCCGGGTCATCCTGAAAGGCGAGCGACAGCGTCTCGACGATTGCGGGCGCATTTTGTGCATCACCTGCGACAATAAGGCGCGGATCGTTCATTCGGCAAATGCGGCGACAATATTGGGCGTCACCCGCGCCGGACGACCACTCGCCCGGTCGATCATCGCCCAGGTCGAGATGGCGGTGACAATGTCCTTGCCGCGTGCATCGGCAAAGACAATGTGCCGATTGAACCGCGCACCGCGCGGGGTTCCGGGCACCCATGTGCGACCCAGCGCCTGCTCGCCCACGCCGATGTTACCGCGATAATCGATCTCGTGCCGCACCACGACCCAGAAGTATGCCGAGACATGAACCGGGTCCGCCGCCGCCTGCCAGTGTGCCACGGCGATGTCCTGAATCCACTGCACCCACACCGCGTTGTTGACATGGCCCAACTCATCGATGTGCTCGAGCGTTGCGGTAAAGGTGCGGACGAAGGTGTTCATGGCAAGCCGTCAGAGTGTGGGTTCAAATCTCCCCCTCGGGAGCGCAGAAAGGCAAATTAGGAAGCAAGGCATAAGTAGCAGGATAAGGCCCGGTGAGCGTGTGCCAACCGGGCCGTTTTCTCAATCCGCCTTGGTATCGCTGGCCTTTTTCGTACGCGGTCGTTTGGCTCGCGGAGCCTTGGGCGGCGCCGAGACGATCTCGAAGGCGAGCGCGCCATCTTTCAGATGCACATTAACCTCACCGCCGTTGACCAGCTTGCCGAACAGCAACTCTTCGGCGAGCGGCTGTTTGATCTTCTCCTGGATGAGCCGCGACATCGGCCGCGCCCCGTAGAGCCGGTCATAGCCGCGCTCGCACAGCCAGTCGCGCGACGCCTGATCGAGCCGGATGTGCACATTCTGGTCAGCCAGCTGCAGTTCGAGCTGCAAGATGAACTTGTCGACGACGCGCGCCACAACCTCTGATCCGAGATAGGAAAACGGCACAATCGCATCGAGACGGTTACGGAATTCCGGCGTGAACATCTTCTTCACCGCCTCGTCCGACGCATCTTCCTTGCTGACATCACCAAAGCCGATTCCTTCGCGCGCCATGTCCGCCGCGCCCGCATTGGTGGTCATGATCAGCACAACATTGCGGAAATCGACCGTCTTGCCGTGATGATCGGTTAGCTTGCCGTTGTCCATCACCTGCAGCAGGATGTTGAACAGATCTGGATGCGCCTTTTCGATCTCATCGAGCAACAGCACGCAATGCGGCTGCTGGTCGATCGCATCGGTGAGCAGCCCGCCCTGATCATAGCCGACATAGCCAGGAGGCGCGCCGATCAGCCGCGAGACCGAGTGCCGCTCCATATATTCAGACATGTCGAAGCGCTGCAGCGGAATGCCCATGATGCTGGCAAGCTGACGCGCAACCTCGGTCTTGCCGACCCCGGTGGGGCCTGAAAACAGATAATTGCCGATTGGCTTGTCCGGATCGCGCAAGCCTGCACGGCTGAGCTTGATCGCGCTCGACAGAACCTCGATGGCTTTGTCCTGGCCAAACACCACCCGCTTCAGGTCACGGTCAAGATGCTCCAGCACCTTCTTGTCATCCTTGGACACCGATTTTGACGGAATGCGCGCCATCGTGGCGATCACGCTTTCAATCTCGCGCGCGGTGATGATCTTGCGCCGCTTGTTGGCAGGCACCAGCATCTGCATAGCGCCGACCTCGTCGATCACGTCGATTGCCTTGTCGGGCAGCTTGCGATCGTTGATGTAGCGCGCTGACAGTTCCACCGCGACCTTGATCGCTTCGGGCGTGTATTTGACGTTGTGGTGCTCCTCAAAGGCGCTGCGCAGGCCTTTCAGAATCTTCACGGTGTCTTCAATGGTCGGTTCGTTGACATCGATCTTCTGGAACCGGCGCAGCAGCGCGCGATCCTTTTCGAAATGGTTACGGAATTCCTTGTAGGTGGTCGATCCGATGCAGCGGATCGAGCCGTTGGAGAGCGCCGGCTTGAGCAGGTTGGAGGCATCCATCGCGCCGCCGCTGGTTGCGCCTGCCCCGATCACGGTGTGGATCTCGTCGATGAACAGCACCGCATCGGGCATTTTCTCAAGCTCGGACACGACCTGCTTCAGCCGTTCTTCAAAATCGCCGCGATAGCGCGTGCCTGCCAGCAGTGCGCCCATATCGAGCGAATAAATGACAGCTTTTTCAAGTACTTCTGGCACATCGCCTTCGACGATCTTGCGCGCCAGCCCTTCGGCAATCGCGGTCTTGCCGACGCCCGGATCACCCACATACAGCGGGTTATTCTTTGACCTGCGGCACAGAATCTGGATGGTCCGGTCGACCTCCGGCCCGCGCCCGATCAGCGGATCAATCTTGCCCGCCATTGCGCGTGCATTGAGGTTGACGGTAAACTGGTCGAGCGCGCTGTCCTTCTTCTGCTTGGCGTTGTCCTGCTTGTCTTCCTGCGGCTCTTCGCTGCCACGCGGGCTGCGTGGTTCGACCGCCTGGCCACCCTTGCCGATGCCGTGGCTGATATAGCTCACCGCATCGAGGCGGCTCATGTCCTGCTGCTGCAGGAAATAGACTGCATAGCTTTCGCGCTCGGAAAACAGCGCGACCAGCACATTGGCGCCGGTCACCACATCCTTACCCGACGACTGGACGTGCAGGATCGCGCGCTGGACGACGCGCTGGAAGCCCGAGGTCGGCGCGGGGTCGGTCTTTTCGGCGACTTTCAGCGAGTCGAGTTCGTTATCGAGATAATGCGTCACCGCATCGCCCAGTTCGCCAAGGTCCACCCCGCAGGCCTGCATCACCTGCGCCGCATCCGCGTCATCGATCAACGCGAGCAACAGATGCTCAAGCGTGGCATATTCGTGCCGCCGGTCAGCGGCATTGTGCAACGCCTGGTGCAGGGTTTTTTCGAGGGATTCTGCAAATGACGGCATGATGTCGATACTCCGTGAGCGAACCTGAAACGTCAGCTCTCTTTGTCACACTGCCCGGAAAAAGAGCCGGGCCTCTTCAATCAGGCGCCGCATTGCCTTGCCCCAAAGCCACGCGGGCGCCTGGTATCAATATAAGACAGTGTCACGCCAAAACCAGCGAGGCACAAGGGTGTTGTTGTGAATAAATGCTAGCAAGGTCTATGCCAGACCTATATGCGATCCGGGCCTGCCCCCGATCAGCCCTTGCTAAACAGCGCCTCCGCGCTGGCACGGTGCTGAGTTGCAAACGCCTTGCGGGCCTCACACCGGCCAATTTCCGCCCGGCACAGCGCAATCCGCGCGCCCAGTTCGTCTACCGAATAGGCATCAATGTCTTCAGTGCCCAGTTTCTGGGCAGCATCGGCGCGCAGCCGGGCGAGGCTTTCGTCTCCATCCATAACTGTTAATGTTGACCCGATGCCGCTTGCTGTCAATAAGGGCGATTGCGCACATTCCCGCTGACCGCGCGCAAAATAGGGGCAAGAACATGTCAGCCGCCGCACATCGACACCCCATCGCCACGACCATGCAGGCCGTCGACTATGCCGCGCCCGGCGGACCAGAGGTGCTGGTGGCAACGCAAATGCCGGTCCCGGTCGCGGGCGAAGGCGAGGTGCTGGTCCGCGTCGCGGCCGCGGGCGTCAACCGCCCCGATGTGATCCAGCGGCAGGGATTTTATCCGCCGCCGCCGGGCGCGCCGCATGTGCCGGGGCTCGAGATCGCGGGCACGGTCATTGCGGTTGGCCCCGATACCGATGATGCGATCCTGGGCCAGCCGGTGTGCGCGCTGGTCGCAGGCGGCGGCTATGCCGAATATTGCCTTGCCCGCGCCGACCACTGCTTGCCGGTGCCCGCCGCGCTGACGATGGCCGAGGCTGCAGCGATGCCCGAAACGTTGTTCACCGTCTGGCACAACCTGTTCCAGCGCGCCTACGCCCGCGACGGCGAAACCGTGCTGGTCCACGGCGGGACCAGCGGCATTGGCTCGATGGCGATCAAGCTGGGCAGGCTGTTTGATGTGCGTGTCATCGTCACCTGCGGCACCGACGACAAATGCGCCGCCGCGCTCGACATCGGTGCGGCGCACGCCATCAACTACAAAGCCCGGGATTTTGTCGAAGAGGTCAAGACGCTGACTGACGGCAAGGGCGTCGAGATCGTGCTCGACATGGTCGGCGGCAGTTACTTGCCGCGCAACATGGCGTGTCTGGCCGACGATGGCCGCAATGTGACCATCGCGGTGCAGGGGGGCATGCAGGCCGACATCTCGGTGCTTGAGATCATGCGCCGCCACCTGACGCTCACCGGATCGACGCTGCGCCCGCGCTCCAACGCGTTCAAGGCGCTGCTGGCTGACGAGATTGCCCGCGAGGTCTGGCCGCTGGTGGCAGCAGGCGATCTCGCGCCGATCATCCACAGCCGCTATCCGCTGGCCGATGCGGCCAAGGCGCACGCGCAGATGGAATCGGGCGATCTGATCGGCAAGATCGTGCTCGAAATTGCCTGACGCGGCGCGCATTCTGGCCCGGTTTGACACGGCCCGGCCCACGCACTGTCACATTCCCGTCATCGCCATGCGATTCTAATTGTCACATTAAGCCGCCATTGGCTTGGTCCCGAAGGATGTTTCTTTCGGGAGTTCGCAGGTTATGTCACTGGAACAATACGGCGACCATATCGGCGCGCTGGTCGGCGGCCAAGCCGGGCTTGACCGGGGTGATGGCCAGAACCTGCTGGACAATGTCACCG
>NZ_JBGTFM010000400.1:0-1655 GCF_041747255.1 Blastomonas sp.
GCGGAAGGCGGCGGGCGGCACGAATGACTGGCGATCCTGCGCCAGCACCGCCTGCAACGCGCCCGATCCGATTTCGCTCACCGACAGCGTTAGCGTCCGCCCATCGTCTGAAAAGCGACCCCCGGCGACCTTCGCCGGACGGTCAAGATCAAGCACGACGCGCGCCGTTTGCGTATCGAACTGCGCCATCCGCACCGATCGGACCATGCCGCTGTGCGGCTGTGATTGCGGCCCTATGGTCGCGCCCTTGACGTCGATGGCGATCCGGTCAGGACCGCTCAGCACAAAGCTGCTCGCGCTGTCGATGGCATCGTTGAAGTGCAGCACAATGTCATTGTTGCGCACCTCGACCCGCGACACCTCGCCCGCCGTCACCGGCTGGGTGCAAGCCAGCGTTGCGCAGATTGCTGACAACCACATCATGGTTGCTTTATGCCGCTGCGTCGCAACGCCGGTCCAGTAGAATTTCATTTGCCCCGGTTTCCCGTCTCATCCAGTGATGAAAACAGCATTAGGGTTAAGCGAGAAAAACCATGTGAAACGATCTGGTTAACAGCATTTTCAGCATGACTTGGCATCCGGCGGGTGATTGCGGACGAAGACTGCCGGTGTGAATGACCCGCCAATGCCCGCGATTTTGCAGGTTCCAGCTTTTAGTTGCCGGACGCATCAACTGATGCTAGCAAACTGCTGTTGGACATGGGCTTTTGCGCCCCTCCCACATTCTCAGACGGCACCGCGAAGACATTTTTTCCCGGCGCCTTTCACCAGGTTGACGCTTTATGGGTTTGAATACCGCCTTTTCCGCCACCCCGCTTCCGGGCGGTTGGCTGCGGAAAAGCGTCGCGGCCAGGGCAATTGATGCCCTGCAAACCCCTGCAGCAGACACAATGCATTTCGTAACAACCCACTCGCGCCTGCCCTCGCCACCGTGGCGGGGCAGCGCCATTACACACAGAAGCGCAGCACTCAGGGCGGTTCCGCCCGGTTTGCGCGCACGGAGAATATTGAATGACAACGCGCATGTTGATCGATGCGCGCCACCAAGAGGAAACTCGGGTGGCGGTGCTCAAGGGAAACCGGATTGAGGAGTTCGACTTTGAATCTGCTGAACACAAGCAGATCAAGGGCAATATCTACCTGGCCAAGGTAACGCGGGTCGAACCCTCGCTGCAGGCGGCATTTGTGGATTATGGCGGCAACCGCCACGGTTTCCTCGCCTTTGCGGAAATCCATCCCGATTATTATCAGATCCCGCGCGAAGACAAGATCGCGCTGCTCGCTGAAGAAGCCCGGCATGCGCGCGAAGAGGCCGATGCCCTCGCCGCCGAGGAAGAGGCCGATGATGCCGCAGGTGGCGGCGACCGCGACGACTATGACGATGGTTCGGGCGATGACGGGCTGATCGAAGCCGAGGACGAGCCGATTGAAGCCGAAACGCTGAGCGCCGATGGCGACAGTGATGGCGAAGGCGATGCAGGCGATGACGCATCGGACGAACAGTCTGCAGATGACGCGGGCGACGATACCACCGGTCAGAGCGACCACAGATCGGACGACGCATCGGACGGCGCATCAGACAACGATTCAGACAATGGCAACGGCCGCAACGGCGGGCGCCGTCGGCGCAGCGGAGGCCGCAGCGGCAAGGCCAA
>NZ_JBGTFM010000401.1:0-7464 GCF_041747255.1 Blastomonas sp.
CGGCGTGCGCACCAACCGCGATGGCACGCTGACGCTCGACAACGCACGGATCGACGCCGCGCTGGCCGCAGATCCCGAAGCGGTTGCAAAAATGCTCGAACCGGCAACGCCCAGCGCCGGCAACCCCGGCCTCGCCAAGGCATTTGAAAATATCCGCACCGCGCTGAAAGCGCCCGACAGCTCGCTGACCGGGGCGCAGAAGCGGTTCAACACGATCGCCACTGATCTGCGCGAGATGCTCGAAAAGGTCGAGGAAGACAGCGCGAAATATCGCGAGCAGCTGCAGGCCACCTTCTCCGCAATGGATCGCCAGCTGACCATCTTGCGCTCAACCCAAAGCTATCTAGACCAGCAAATCCAGGTCTGGTCGGGCAGGAACAACTAACATGACGCGGCGCGCCAACGACGCAGAACGGACAAAGGAACGGTCATGAGCTTCATCACTCCGGCCCGCCGCATGGGCAGTTACAAGGCAGTCGACACCGCCAGCCGGGTCGAGGGTGCCTCACCGCACGCGCTGGTCACGATCCTGTTCGATGAGGTGTTGTTGCGGCTCGATGCGGCGATCCGCCATGCAGAGCGCGGCGAGAGCCCCGCGATGATCCAGGCCCGCGCCCGTGCGTCGGCCATCGTGCTTGCGCTTGAGGAAAGCCTCGATTTTGACAACGGCGGTGAGCTGGCGCTGGCGCTGGCGCGCATCTACCGCGAAGCATCGCGCCGGATCAATCTCGCGATGTCGCCTGACAAGGTCGATAGCCTGAGGTCCGCGCGCCAGATGCTCGCCGAAATCGCCGAAGCCTGGAAGGCGATTGCGCCACGCTGATGGCGTGCAGCAGCACTCAGGCGTGCTCGACCGCCTTGATCGGAACCAGAGGATCGGCAAGCTGCGCAAGGTCGAGCGGAATGCCATCGACAATCGCCTTGCGCCCCTGGACATAATCCTTGGTGGCGTTGACACAATCGAGCGCGATCACCTTGCCGCCGCGCAGATAGATGACCGAAAAGCTGCGGCTGGCCGGATCGCCGCGCACCAGCTCGGCATCATGATCGACCGACAGACCCACGGTCTGCAATCGCAGGTCATACTGGTTTGACCAGAACCACGGCACGGCGGTGTACGGTACTTTGCCGCCCATGATATGGCCCGCCGCGATCTTGGCCTGATCATTGGCGTTCTGCACCGATTCCAGCCGCATCACACCGCCATTGGCAAACGGGTTGGCGTGCGCCGCGCAGTCACCGATGGCATAGACATCGGGCAGGCTGGTGCGGCAGAATTCGTCGACATCCACGCCGTTGCCGCCCGCCGCTCCGGCGAGAATCAGCGGCCCGGTCTGGGGGATGATGCCGATGCCGACGATGACCATGTCCGCCGCAGTCCGGCTGCCATCGGCGCAATGCACCGCGACGGCGCGGTCATCCTCGTCGGTTTCGATGCTCTCGACAAGCGCGCCGGTGCGGATATCGACCCCATGGGCGCGGTGTTCATCCTCAAAAAAGGCCGAGAGCGCAGGGCCGGCCACCCGCGACAGCACCCGGTCAAGCGCCTCGATCAGCGTCACTTGCTTGCCCAGCTTGCGCATCACCGCGGCGGCCTCAAGCCCGATATAGCCGCCGCCGATGATCGCGACCGATTCCACCCCCGGCAGCAGCGCGATGATCTTGTCGACATCGGCGCGGGTGCGCACCGCGAACATGTTTCGCGCCTGCGCGCCGGGACAGGACAGCATGCGCGGCGACCCGCCGGTCGCCCAGATCAACGTGCCATAGCCGGTCGAGGCACCCTGGCTCAGCGCCACGGTCTTTGTAACCGGATCAATCGCTTTGACCCGCTGGCCCAGCTGGAGATCGATGCCGCGCTCGGCCCAGAAGGCTTCGGGGCGCAGCAGAATGCGCTCAAACGGCCTTTCGCCGGCGAGATAGTCCTTTGACAAAGGCGGGCGTTCGTACGGGGGGAAGCGTTCGTCGCCGATCAGCGCCAGCGATCCGGTAAAGCCCATCTGGCGCAAACAAATCGCGGCCTGTGCGCCCGCATGGCCCGCACCAACGATGGCGATGTCATACGCGTCCTGCACTTTGCCGGTTTCCTCATGATCGCCTGTATTGTCTGGCGCCGGTCATTTGGCGGCTACTGTTGCGGAAAACAAGCAAGAAGCGCCCGATGACAGGCAGAGCCGCCCCCTCTCGGGCAAAGCCACAAAGTCAGCGCAATTTGGTTTGACCCAGCGCCGCACGCCAATTATAGGCCGCGTTCTTCGCGCGCCACGATGCCTCGCGCGACAGGCCGGATGGCGGAGTAGCTCAGGTGGTTAGAGCAGCGGAATCATAATCCGCGTGTCGGGGGTTCGAGTCCCTCCTCCGCTACCATGGCGTGCCGATCATACAGTGCAGCCAGAGATACGCGTATCAACTTTGCGTCAGGATCGCCCGTCTCGCGGGGAGGGCCTGGAGGATCGTCTGGCGTCGTGCCACGCTGGCGGTGGACCATTCCGCAATCTCGTCCAGCGTCCGTCCGCATCCTTCGCAAAGGCCAAGCTGATGGTGGATGGTGCAGACGCCGTTGCAAGGCGATGCGACACCTGTATCGCTGCTCGCCATGACCACGCTCATGCGTCGGCGAGCAGCGTTTCGCTCAACGCCCATAGCCGCTCTGCACTGTCAGGGTTGACCGCATGAGGTTCGACGTCGCGGTAGCGCACCGGGTTGTCACCGGCCACCGCAGCAATGTTGCAGTTTTCACAATAGACCCCGCCCTTGCCCTTGAGCAGCGCGCTAGTCGCGGCCCACAGCGTGGTCGTGCAGCCTTGGGTTGGCGATTTGAACATCGCGCGCGCAGCTTCCGCAATCTCGCCCTGCTCGTTCAGCCAGCCCAGCGCGACCATTTCCTCGAGCGGCAGATGGCGTTGCAACGGCGTGACGATGCCGCCGGGGTGGACAGCAAAGGCCATGCCGCCGCTGTCTGCCAGCCGCGTATTGAGCGCGAGCGCAAACAGCGCGTTGGCGGTCTTGGACTGGCCATATGCCCGCCACTTGTCATAGCTGCCATCGGTCCAGTTGGGATCGTCCCAGCGAATGTCGGACAGCTTGTGCCCGGTCGACGACAGCGCCACCACGCGCGCGCCTTCGGTGCGTTGCAGCAAGGGCAGCAGGGTGGTCGCCAGCGCGAAATGGCCGATATGGTTGGTGCCGAACTGCATTTCCCAGCCCGGTCCCACCCGCGCCTCCGGGCAGGCCATCACGCCTGCGTTGTTGATCAGCAGATCAAGCCGGGTGTTGTCCGATGCAAAGCCCAGCGCAAAGCGCCGCACCGATGCGATGTCGGCAAGGTCCATCCACGCGATGCGCACATCGCCAGCGATGCCTGCGAGCGCGGCATTTGCCTTGGCGGTATCGCGCGCGGGAACGGTGACCGATGCCCCCGCCGCCGCCAGCGCCCTCACCGTCTCCAGCCCGATGCCCGAATAGCCGCCGGTGACGATCACATTTCTGGCGGTGAGGTCGATACCGTCAAGCACCTCGTGCGGTTCGCTGTGGCGACCGAAGGGCGATGCGATGGGTGTCTGGTGGGCGGCGATCATTTCCGGGGCTCTCCTGTGCGGCGGCCGCGTCAGGCGAGCGCTTCGTCGAGCGGACAATAGTCATAGCCCAGGTCATCCGCCACTGCCTTGTAGGTGACGCGCCCGTTCCACACGTTTAGCCCGTTGGCAAGGTGCGCATCGGCCCTCAGCGCTTCCTTCCAGCCCATGTTGGCCATGCGCAACATGTGCGGCATGGTGACGTTGTTCAGCGCATAGGTGCTGGTGCGCGCGACTGCGCCGGGCATGTTGGCGACGCAATAATGCACAATGCCATCGACGACATAGGTCGGCTCGGCGTGCGTGGTGGCGTGGCTGGTCTCGAAGCAGCCGCCCTGGTCAATCGCGACATCGACCAGCACCGCGCCGGGGCGCATCGTGCCCAGCATCTCGCGCGTCACCAGCTTGGGGGCGGCCGCGCCGGGGATCAGCACCGCGCCAATCACCAGATCGGCCTCGGCCACGCACTCGGCGACATTGGCGACATTGGCAAAGCGCGTCTTGGCGCGTGCCTCAAAATAATAGCCCAGCCGCTCAAGCACTTCGGGGTTGCGATCTAGGATGGTCACATCCGCGCCAAGCCCTGCGGCCATCTGTGCCGCGTTGAAGCCAACCACGCCGCCGCCGATCACGCAGACGATGCCGGGGGCGACACCGGGCACGCCGCCGAGCAGGATGCCGCGCCCGCCGTGCGCCTTTTCCAGTGCGGTCGCCCCCGCCTGGATCGACATGCGCCCGGCAACCTGGCTCATCGGCTTGAGCAACGGCAAGCCGCCGCTCGCATCGGTGACGGTTTCATAGGCGATGCAGGTCGCCCTGGAGGCGACAAGGTCCCTGGTCTGGTCAGGGTCTGGCGCAAGATGAAGATAGGTGAACAGGATCTGCCCTTCGCGCAGCATCGCGCGCTCGCCTGGCTGCGGTTCCTTGACCTTGACCACCATGTCGCACGCAGCGAAAATCTCTTCGGCGCTATCTTTCAGCGTGACGCCGGCGCGCAGATAGTCCGCATCGCTCTCGCCGATGCCAAGGCCTGCGCCTTTCTGCACCCACACCTCATGGCCGTGCTGCACCAGTTCGCGCGCACTCTCGGGGGTCAGGCCGACGCGATATTCGTGATTCTTGATTTCCTTGACGGTGCCGACGCGCATGACATGCTTCTCCTGCTGGATATTTTCCTCAGCGCCTTAGTCCCGCTGCCAAGTCCGTGCGAGATCAAATTGTTACTTTATTACATTATTGCGTAATTTTCCGAATTGTCACCGGAATGTTGCAAATATCCGCCCCGCCTGCGGGGATATTGAAAAAGGCATCCCTGCGGTTGGCGCGCGCATCGGCGTAACGCGCAAACGATTCGCTCTTGCTGTCGAGATATTCGAAGCGCGGCTGTTCTGCCGGTGGCAGATCGGTTGCAAGCCTGACCGCTCGAATGACGGTGCGGTCCTCGGCTGCCTCATAAAAGCCGAGCGGGCCGGTGCCGCGCGGCAGGCTGGAGAGATGTTCGATGCCATCGATCACTCGCCCGACCAGCGCGATGTTGCGATCCAGATGGCGCGGCGCATGGCCGATCACGGTGTAAAGCTCTGCCCCGCTGCCGGTATCGGGCGACAGGTTGCGGCCGACGCCCACCATGCCGTAACAATGGACCGGCCAGGCATGATCGGCATTCCAGGCGATCGGCCAGCCCGCCATCATGCCATGGTGCGGCGCGTAGGATCCGTTGGCGGCGGGCAGCCATGTCGTAGCCTCGCGGTCGCGCACAGTAAGATAGTCGCTCTCCGGAATCTGCGCGATGCCGTCTGGCAGCGGCTTGGCCTTCGCCTCGTCTTCGCCATCAGGATCGCCCCATTGCACGACGTAATTGTCCTGCACGCGCACAATGGCGGTGCCATCCCACCAGTTCGCCGCCGCCAGCTTGCGGATGTTGCTGACCCATCCGGCGCTGAACTGTGCGGGCATCAGCTGGATAACGACACGGCGCGGCTTGCCCGCCGCATCGGGCGCAAGATCCATCACCAGCATATCCGATGCCGCAATCGCTACCCATGCCTCACGTGGCGCAGCGGCCACGATCTCGCCGGGGGAGGGGTTGGGGGCGGGGTCAGTCGATGCGGCGGGCTGGGCGATGGCCATGCCTGCCGCGCACGATGTTCCGAGCAATGCAAGGGCGATGCAGATAGAAGGTTTTGCCATGGCTGTGCTGATAACACGCGCTTCCGGCTTGCGAAAGCTGTGTGTCTGGGGCAGATTTAAGCTCGGGCGGGGGGGTGAGCGATATGCCATCATCGAACACGCAGGACGACGATCAGCCGCTGGCGATGCGCAACAGCCGCGCCACCCTGACCCGCC
This sequence comes from Blastomonas sp., assembly GCF_041747255.1. Taxonomy (GTDB): domain Bacteria; phylum Pseudomonadota; class Alphaproteobacteria; order Sphingomonadales; family Sphingomonadaceae; genus Blastomonas. The sequence goes on from NZ_JBGTFM010000401.1 coordinate 5,922, forward strand.
TGCTCGACAACATGATCGAAGCGCCGGAAAAGTTGGAAAGCATCACCGGCATCATCCACGCGGTCTTCGGCGAAACACGCGCGATAATGGTGCTGGACATGAGCGGATTTTCGCGCACCACCCAGCGTCTTGGCGTCACCGCATTTCTGTTGATGGTGCACCAGATGAAGCTGCTGGCGATGCCCGCCATCGAGGAGAACGGCGGTCTGCTGATCAAGGCCGAGGCCGACAATCTGTTCTGCCTGTTCGACGAAACCGATGATGCCATTCGGGCATCGCGCGCGATCATGCGCCAGTTGGCCGCGGCCAGCATTATCCTGCCCGAAGAGCGCAGGCTCTATGCCTCGATTGGCATCGGTTACGGTGCGATCCTCAACATCGAGGATGAGGACATCTTCGGCGACGAGATGAACCTGGCGTGCAAGCTGGGCGAGGATATTGCAGATCGCGGCCAGATTTTGCTGACCGAGGCTGCGAAAGCCACGCTGACTTTGACCCGCGTCGAGACGCGGCCCGAACAGATCAGCATTTCCGGCCTGTCGCTGGACTATCACATGGTTGTTTAATCGCCGCGCGCAGGCTTGCGCAGGCCTTGCACGATGCCACGCCAGTCTCTAGGGGGATCGCTTCCAGCAGCGCGGAGCGGTGGCCGAGTGGTCGAAGGCGCACGCCTGGAAAGTGTGTATAGGTCAAAAGCCTATCGTGGGTTCGAATCCCACCCGCTCCGCCAATGCCCTGTTTCCCCCAATACCCATCTAGCCCTAGACCCTTAGAAAACCCTTAGGTTCCTCGGTCTATTGTGTTTCTGTCAGAACCTAGCTAACCCTATGCAACCCGCAATGAGTGTGGGAAAAAATGTGGGATAGCGACATGGCCAAGCTGACAGCAACGGGCATCAAGGCGATTAGAAGCCCAGGACGCTATGGCGACGGCGCGGGGCTGTATTTGCTGGTCACGGGTGCTGGCGCGCGCTCATGGGCCGTTAGGGTGCAAAAAAGCGGCAAGCGGCGGGATATAGGACTAGGCAGCGCGGCCAAGGTGTCATTGGCAGAGGCGCGCGTCAAAGCGGCCAAGGTGCGCTCACAAGTGGAAGCGGGTATCGATCCGGTTGCCGAGCGGCGCAAGGCGGCTGGTATTCCTTCTTTCAGGAATGCCGCTGCGCTGGTCCATGCAGAGGCCAAGGCAGGCTGGCGCAATGGCAAGCACAACAAGCAATGGCTGTCGTCGCTCGAGCTGCACGCCTTCCCGGCGATAGGCGACGTATCGGTATCGGAACTTGACGGGCCGATGGTTCGCGACGTGCTGGCAGCTATCTGGCTGACGCGGCCGGAAACCGCGCGGCGGGTGAGGCAGCGCATCGCATCGATTGTCGATTGGGCAACAGCCAAGGGCTATCGCGCGGCTCCCCTGCCAATGGCGACAATCAATCGCGCGCTCCCCAAACAGAAGCGGTCTGACAAGCATCATGCCGCAATGGCCTTTGCTGACGTCCCGGCATTCATGACCGATCTGCGGGCAAAGGTGTCGGTTAGTCGGCTGGCGC
>NZ_JBGTFM010000402.1:0-3882 GCF_041747255.1 Blastomonas sp.
AAATAGCTCGCGCTACCCAATATCCTGGCACTAACTGCGCGTATCTGGCCCTTTGATCTGCGTTTGCCCCAAGCGTCAGCAGCATCAAAGAGAAGGGCGTGTGCTGCCCCCTCCCTCTGGTATCGAGAAAACGCACCCGGCCTCGAAGGAAATAGATGTCCGCGTCAGCACTCAGGACGTCCTGAAACCAGGCAGAGTCAGTACGAACCGGAACAAGGCAGATGACAGTCTGGGCATCTCCAGCCTTCCACTGCTCGTGAGCACGGCGCAGCCAGACAAGCAGCTTGGAGTAAGGTGGATTGACGTAGACCAGCCGACCTAGCCACGGCTCCGAGAGGCCGTCTCCGCCTTCGCTTTGTAGGATACGTCTGCGCGCGATCACAGGGCTGAGTTCATGTGCGCATGGATCAAGGTCAATGTCACCGAAGGCCTCATATATGCTCGCCAAGAAATCCGCGGGAGTAAACCTGCTGTCGCGATCCAGTTTATCGCCCTCGCCCCAAAATGCGCGTTCAGGCGCTCGACGACGAGCTTTCGGAGCAAGAACAGCCAACAGGCGCAGGAGACTTCCAACCGACCCGCCGCCTCGCTCGAGGTTGGCGATCGTAGTGCGCGACAAGCCTGTCCTTTCTGCGAGCCATTCCAGCGACCGCCCTTGCTTCAAGCGGCGGCGGCGGATTTGCTCCCCCAAGGCTTTGCCCGGCCCAAGGCCCGTCAACCGATAGTCGAGAGTCTTCATCACAATTTCGAGGCTCGCCACAGAGCCCACCCCTCGCTCGAGTCGTTTGATGACTTGCGGCCTGACGCCCACCCGTTCAGCAAGTGTGCGCTGAGTCCATCCACTATTTCGCCTTGCCTCACGCAAATCACTGATCAGAATATGAACCTCCTTGAAATCACATTCTAATCATAGACGCCGAGATGGTCGCGGCAAGCATGTGCGGCGCGTATTCATCGCTGTTCGGTAACACCCATTGACTTCGGTTTATCGCCAATAGCTCCAGCCAGGCTGAGGTTCGCGCAATGGCAGAGCGGAAATTAGTCCCGGTCGTCCTATGGGTTGAATATCCTCGGACCCTCGGCCTAAGGTTCTCCGCCCTACCCTCACGCATCAGGTTCCGTTACGCTGCTAGCGCCGTTTCGCCTGAAATTGTGGCGGACAGCCCGCCACATGCGCTGGCGAGTTTCGCCTCCAGGCCTGCTGTCAGCTTCGCATTGCGGTTTAGCCACTCGAGCACCACCAACGCGGTGATCCTGGAATCAATGTTTGCTTGCCCCTGAATCCGCAGCCAGGCGATATGCGCGATAGCCAGCAGCGCGCAGTCCAGTTCCACATGAGCCATGGCAGCCTCCCATCCCGCGCGGGTGCTAGGAAAGTCGACGTGCTTCTTGGTTTCCATTAGTGCCACCGGCAATCCGATACGCAGCATGATCTCGGTGAGGTGGTGCCAGGTCCGCCCAGCCCCTTTCATGCCTAGCGCCAGGTCAAAATGCCGCCCCGGCGCATCCGGCATTTCAAACCGCTTGCGCTGCGAGAGAAAATGAGCGGGCAGTGGAAGCGAGTATTGCATTGCCGCAAGCTGGAGGATCGGCACGTCGGTCGCCATACTGCCGTAGCCGATGACGGTGCGATCGGTGCGAGCACGAAGATGATGGAACAGGCACGCGACGATCTCCTGTTCGCCGCCGTGTGCATGCTCTGACCAGGTCGCGATCTTCTCGCAGCTGATGGCCCCATCAGCACTGACAGTGACGTCGAACGCGGAGGCAGCGAAAATCCGCTTGCTGCCGATACGGTGGTGAGGCTGGATAGAGGAATCGATCTGGCGGGCACCTTCGTGAAGATGTTCGTCCCAGGCAGATTCGGTGTCGATGTAGGTGAACTTGCGCATTTGTAATGTTCCTTGATGCGCCAAAGGCCGCCCCTTGGGGACGGCCTTTGGCAATGTGTTGAGTGTCGGTAGGTCGAACAGATTTCTGGTGGTTGGGTCTGTTCAGCTGAAGCAGACAATCGGCTCGACCTGAGGGTTCTGCGCCATGGGCGCAGCACCTGGCTTGATGATCTGGCAGCCCGCCATCTGAGCATCACCCATAGCAGCGGCAGCTACTCGAATCCGCTTCATGGCGAGCTTCTTGCCAGCAGCAATGTTGGCAGGCTTGCCCGGCAGCCGGATCAAGCTGCCACGACTGTCGACCGCGAAATGCTCGTTGGCACGGGTGCTGACGAGAACGACCGGAGCGTTGTCCGACGCGGCATAGGGCACGCAGTTGTCGATGACATCGACCATGTTCAGCTCACGGTAGATCACCGAGAACCCGATGGGCTTGTTCGCGGTATCGCTCGCAAAACTGACGTAGACAGCGTCTTTCTGGATCATCTGCGCGATGCGGGCCATCTCGAGACCAACCTGGAAATCCATGGGCTGGCCAAAGGTGTTGGCAATGGCGTCATTGGCAAGCTGGTGCAGCGGCAACCCCATATTCATGCGCAGGGCATGCATGAAGTTCTGCTGTCGTACATTCGATGTTGGAACGGTATTCATAGTGTCAGTCCTTTGTGTTTCTGCTTTAGGCAGGAGCATTTTTCCCCTCTCTCAGGGTGCTCATTTCAATTAATTTGAAGGGTTTGGGCGTGCCGCTGGGCAACAGCACGCCCTCTGATTTCAGCGATGTCGTTCGCGCCAGGTCACGCGTGTCAGCCGAGGGGCTGGGCCGTTGGGCATCACCTCCCTGCCAAGCCAGAGCTCTTCGTCATCAACGTCGTGCTCGGCGACCTCGGTCCACCAGGTTTTGGCTGCCGGATCCCAGCGGTATCCGCGCGCCTTGAGTCGAAACCGGGCTGCGTAAGGTGCGCCTACGGCTTCAACCTTGACCGTATCTTCCTCGGCATTGGCCAGCAGTGCGCTCAGAACGGTCCGGTCATCTGCAAGGCGGAATGACAAGATGTGCAGGAGCGCGACGACGTCTGCCATCGCCCTGTGGCCCGCGTGGAAGAAGCCGATTTCCATAAGCAAGTGGCCCAGCGCTTTGCCGCCCAGCCCGGCATCGCTAAGCCAGTCGAAATCCTTAAGGCTGCAGGCCCAGGCGGCGTTCTGCGTCATCGGCAACAACTGCCGGACAAAGCTGAGATCGAACGCGCAGTTGTGGGCGATGAACACATCAACGCTCGCGAAATCCCACTCGACACGGTCCAGATCGATAGCATGACCTGCGACCATTTCATCCGTCAGGCCAGTCAGCAGCGAGATCCTCGGCGGGATTGGCATCATCGGATCGCACAGCGCCTGATCGGCGCAGACAATACCGATAATGTCGCCCTCATCGTCAATGGCCAAAATGACATAGGCCAGGTCGATGATCTGATCGATCTGCGGGTCCGTGCCAGTGGTTTCGACATCAAGCAAAGCGACCTGCCGGATCGGCTCGACCGCCACTTTGTTGCGGACAAAGTGGCCAATCTGGCCGACCTCCCGTAGGATTTTATGGTTCGCGTAATCTTGATCGAACCTCCAGGTGTCGTCGTCATCGACGTCGTGGATGGGTATGTCTGTCATGGGTATTCTCCTTAAGGGACTGAGAACGAGAAGAATTTTTCCCCTCTATCAACTCTGTCACTCAGGCCGCCCAAGGCCAGTTTTCCTTCTGAAATCACATGTGTGCGCGTTCACGGGACGGCGTAAACGTCTACGGACATTGTCACGAACGCGAGCCTCCATGCTCGCAGCATTGCAGAGATCGTTCCTAATATGTTCTAAGCATCCTATGCGAATCGATGACCCTCCACCAACCAAACAGGATGTCGCGCTGATTGCCCTGCGCACGCTGGAGGATGCGGTTGCGCAGCTGTCGAACACCTGGCGTCCGGACGATCCGCTGTACCGT
>NZ_JBGTFM010000403.1:0-1760 GCF_041747255.1 Blastomonas sp.
AGCACGCGCACGTCGTGCCCCCGGCGCGCCAGCGCCAGCGCGCTCGCCAGTCCGGTGATGCCTGCCCCGGCGATCAGGACGCGCATGCGGGCGTATCATGGGGGTGTGAGGGTTGCAGCACAGTGCCTCGTGTTTAGCCATCAGCGCGCCCAACGCAACGCTGTCTTGTTTGGCCGATTGCCCCTTTCGCACCCGGCCTGATCCGCTAAGGATGACGGACATGCTGCCCACCATGCTGATCATCGATGATTTTCTCGCCGATCCCTATGCGGCACGCGCCGCGGCGCTGGCGCTGGATTACGACCCCGCCAGCCGCAAGGGCAATTACCCGGGCACCATGTCAGGCGCGCCATTGGTCATCGAGGGGCTAGAAACTGCGGTATCCCGCGCCGTCGGCGTGCCTATGATTCCCCAGCCCGGCACGACCCACGGTCATTGCCGCCTGACGCTCAAAGGCGACAGAGGGGTGAGCGGGGTGCATATCGACCCGTGCTTCTATTCGGGCATCCTGTTTCTCAGCCGCGATGCCGACGCGCGCGGCGGCACCGATTTCTTCCGCCACAAGCGCACCGGGCTTGACCGCGTGCCCACCGACCCGCTGGCGCTGGTGCAGGCGGGCTTTGCTGATGCGAACGCGCTGGTCGATGAGGTCGTCAACCGCGATACCCAGCACGCCGGCCGCTGGGAACGCACGATGCGTGTGCCGATGCGCTTCAACCGGCTGATCCTGTTCAGCCCGTGGCTGTTCCACAACGCGGCCGATGGTTTTGGCGCGGATGCCGAGACCGGGCGGCTGGTGCATCTGCAGTTTTTCGCGCGCGGCTAGCGCCCCATCCCTCAGTCGGCGAGCAGGTCAGTCCATTCGGGGTGGCGTTTGAAGGCGGCGGCGACGTAGCTGCAACGTGGCACGATTTTCCAGCCATCGCTGCGCGCTGTGGCGACCAGTGCGTTGACCAGCTTCCCGGCAATCCCGCCGCCGCGCAGCGCATCGGGCACAAAGGTATGATCAGCGATCACCTCGCCGTCTTCGCCGATGGTGTAGGTCAGCTCGGCATCCCCCTGTTCTGACGGAAACACAAACCGTCCCGCCGCTCCTTGCGTTTGATGATCAATGTTGATGGACGACATGGCGTATTCCTCAAACAGGACAGTGTTGGTCAGTAGGTGGCGATGGCCTGGCCCGGGCGCAAGCATTGGTCCCGGCAGATCGATGCGTTCAGTCGTCCGACGCCTCCAGCGCGCGCGCCTGGGCCTTGCGCCGCTTGAGGTTGGCGCGCAGGTTTTCGGCCAGTCGCGCGGTGCGTTCGGCCTCTCGCGCCGCCTGCGCGGGCGTTTTTTGCTGGCGATCATTCATAGGGCTGGATCATATCCGCCAAAGCCCTGCGCTGGCAAGCGCCGCAGGGTTGACAAAGCCAAGGGCCGTGCGCATAGGCGCAGGCCTTGCGAGAGAGCGGCTCCGGCTTGCCTCTCTTGCTCCAGGCGAAATGGTGTGCTGCTGTAGCTCAGTGGTAGAGCGCATCCTTGGTAAGGCTGAGGTCGAGAGTTCAATTCTCTCCAGCAGCACCATTTCTTATAATCCTTTCAGATATTTAGAGGCAGGTAATCGACCTGCCCGGTAAAGTGTTCGTCGTTCGGATGGTTCGACAACAGGCTTTGCATTTGACTGCATTCTGGTCTTGGGTTCACAATTCTTGAGATAACGCCGCACCAGCGCATCCGGTCGTGGTGGACAGGCGAAAGCACAAAGGATGATGTATGGC
>NZ_JBGTFM010000404.1:0-3360 GCF_041747255.1 Blastomonas sp.
CCGCGCCCAGCGATACGGTTGCCCGCGAGCCCCCCGACTGCAGCGCCAATCGCGGCGCCACCCAGGCCACTGTCACGGCGGCAGGCTTCCAGAAACGCAGGCTCGTCCCAGTAATTGTCCGCATAAACTGGCGGCGGGGGCGGCGCGCTGACCGGATAGCTTGGGTCGTCGTCGAAGCCCGGCTGCGGGTCGGCATAAGTGGATGACCAATGCGTTCCGGCGACCACCTGATCATTGCCCAGCAGCAAATCGGTGTCATAATTATACGGATCATAATCGGGCGAATAGACCTGGCGCGCAGGCTGCGCGGATGCGATCTGCTGGCCCGATTGCGCCGCTGACCAGTTCATCGCCTGCACGCTGTCCTGCACCATGCCCTGACGGTCGGTCAGCACCGCATCGTCATAATAGCGCGACCAGCCATAGCCCTGTGCGGGCTGCGGCAGGCCATAGGCTTGCCAATTGTTGATGTAATAGCGCGGCGCGATCCACACGCGCGGCAGGAAAAACCCGCGAAATGGGCGAACATAGGCAGGCGCGCCGACCGGCAGCTGGCGGCCAACGCTGGTCGTCATGACGCGGCCAGACTGCAAAAAGATGGTCTGATCAAGGCCAGCACTTGCAGTCAGCGGCGATTCGGCGGCCGATGCAGTGGTCACCGTCACGGCGATGCAGCCAGCGGTTGCCGCCAAAGCCAGATGGCGCAGATAAGCTTTTCGGCGCGTCGTCATGGTTAACATCTCCCTGAACCCATCCAACCGGGCAACGCATTACCACAGAGCGGCAGTCGCGCGGCATCACCTTGGTTAAGCAATGGTTACCATCTACCGGGGCGCTGCGCCATTATGTGCTTGTTAAACCGGATGTCAGGGTGGCGATTGTATCAATATGGGGCACGGCACCGGCGATGCTTACACCCGCCCAGACAGTAAGCTGGCAAGCCGTTCGATCCCGGCCTGGTCGTCGGCATCGAAACGCGCCGGGCTGGGGCTGTCGAGATCGATGACATGGGTCACCTTGCCGTCCGTGATCACCGGCACGACCAGTTCTGATCGGCTGTCGGCATCGCAGGCGATATGGCCGGGGAAGGCATGGACATCATCGACCCGCTGGGTCTCGCCCGTTGCCGCCGCCGCGCCGCACACCCCGCTGCCCAGCGCGATGCGGATACACGCCGGTTTGCCGACAAACGGCCCGAGCACCAGTTCGCCATCAACCACCCGGTAAAAGCCCGCCCAGTTGAGATCGGGCAGATACTGCGCCAGCAATGCGGCGACATTGGCCATGTTGGCGATGCCATCGCGCTCGCCCTCTATCAGCGCGCGCGCCGCCGCCAGCAGGTCGGCATAAACCTGCGCCTTGGGCAGGCTGGCATCGATATCAAAGGAAAACATGTCTGGTGCGGCTCCTGCAGAGGACGTCAGTCGAGATCGACCCGCCCCCGGTTCTTCTTGATCGTACCCCGGCTCTTTTTGCTGGCCAGCCGCTCGGTTTTGCCGATGCGGTTCAGCCGGGTGCGCGCGCGGGTGGCGGGCAGCTTGTAGGCCTCGGTCAGCATCGCGGCCAGCCGTTCGCGTGCGACGCGGCGGTTGGCCTCCTGCGTGCGGTGGTTGCGGGCGAGAATGACCAGTTCGCCATCCTGGTTGATCTTGTTGCCCGCGAGTGACTTGAACCGCATGTAAACCAGCGGCGGCAGGCCGAGCGCATAGATGTTGACATGCAGTTGCACGGCGGTCGCGACCTTGTTGACGTTCTGCCCGCCGGGCCCGGACGCGGTGATGAACTTTTCGCTGACGATGGCGTCATCAGGGATAGCGATGTCAGCCATCGGTCGGTTCCGGTTGCGCCACGCCAGCATCTGTAAAGCCGAGCGCGGCAAACCGCTGTGGCAACGGCGCGAACGCGTCAATATCCGCCTTGCCCGCACGCTGCATCCCCAGGCGTGAGGCATGCAACATCAGCCCCGATGGATGCGGCTGGCCATAAAACGGATCGCCGAGCAGCGCGACACCCAGGCCATGCAGCGCGTGGACGCGGATCTGATGGGTTCGGCCGGTTTCGGGGCGAAATTCAACCAGCGTGAAGCCATCGTGCGCACTTACCCGCCGCCAGTGAGTCACCGCGTGCTTGCCGTTGGTGTCAGGCACAATGCGCCAGCCGTCCGCCTGGGTGCTGGTCTTGCCCAGCGCGAAATCGATGGTGCCGCTATCTTCCGCAAGATCGCCCGCGATCACACCGAGATACAGCTTGTCGACCGCCGCCGCCGCAAAGGCATCACCAAAGCGCTTCACCGCCTTGGTATTGCGCGCCAGCAGCAGGCAGCCCGATGTGTCCTGATCGAGGCGGTGGACTGGCATCGGCGCGCGCTGAAAGCCGAAGCGCAGGTCGGTGAGATAATCATCAAGACTGCGCCCGCCCTTGCGTGGCGCGCTCACCGGCAGGCCCGCAGGCTTGTTGATCACCAGCGCCTCGCCGTCAATGAACGGCAGGTTTGCTTCCACGCAAAAGGCTGGGGTGTGAAAGCCCATGGTTCAGGCCGCCTCTGCCATGGCGAAGGCACCCGCCATCAGCTCGATCGATTTCAGCCGGTCCGCCAGATAATAAGCGTTGGTCGACAGCATGACCTCATTGGCGTCAAACGCCTTTGCGAGCGAGAGTATCTTGTCGCGCACCGCAGCGGGCGCGCCAAAGGCGGCGATCCGCGCCTGCGCGCCGACGATCATCGCCTCGCGCTCGGTAAAGCCGACATCGCGGCTTTCTTCGGGCGACAGCGCAGGCTGCTGCCCGCCACCGAGCAAGCGCGCCATGTTGAGGAAATAGTTCTTGCGCAGCAATTCGCCATATTCAGCGTCCTCAACCGCAAAGGCGGTCATCGCCAGCATCACATAAGGCTCAGCCAGCGCAGCGCTGGGGCGGAAATTGCGGCGATACAGATCGGTAAGGTCCGGTCCCGCCATCGGGTTGATGAACAGTGCGAGCGCATAAGGCAGGCCCAGACGCCCCGCGAGCACCGCGCTGTCGGCACTGGTCCCCAGCATCCACACCGGCACATCGCCAGCGGGTTCGGGGCTAAGCGCAGGTTGCGAAAGGCTGCCGTTCAGATAACCGACCAGATCGGCCACCTGCTGCGGAAAATTGCGGAAGCTCGGTGGATGCGGCGCAGACATTGCGGCGGCGACCTGCATGTCTCCGCCCGGCGCACGCCCGACGCCAAGGTCGATCCGGTCAGGGTACAGGTTGCTGAGCACAGCGAACTGCTCGGCCACCTTATAGGCACTATAGTGCGGCAGCATGACGCCGCCTGAGCCCAGCCGGATGCGCCGGGTCACCGCGCCCAGCGCCGCGATCAGCACCTCGGGC
>NZ_JBGTFM010000405.1:0-21040 GCF_041747255.1 Blastomonas sp.
TAAGCCGATCGCCAACTTAGCTGTGTTGTTGAACTGGCGGGTCGTCCAGCCCATTTGCGCTTAATGGATCAGGCAGCGCTTGCAGCAACAGAGGTCATCGCAATAGGCGATTCGCTGGCAAGGCTGCGGATCGCTGTCACCTATCTGTGGCGGCACCACCGGCTGCCGCAGTTGGATCGGCCACAGCGCTTCACCGAGTTTGTCCAGCATCGCAAGTTGTTCGATCGCGATCCGCGACTGCCGGCTTTTTCAGACAAGGTCAGGGCCAAGCAATTGGTCGCTGACCGCGTCGGCGCGGACTGGATCACGCCGACGCTGTGGCAGGGCACGACTTTGCCCAAACAACCGCCGTGGCCGCGACCGTTCGTGGTCAAATCGCGGCATGGTTGCAACCAGCGGGCCTTCGTCCGCGACGGCAGCGAGGATTGGGACGCAATTCGGCGCAGTTGCGATGGCTGGCTGGCGCAACCTTATGGTTTGTGGCTCGACGAATGGCTTTATGGCCAAATCCCACGCGGCGTGCTTGTTGAGCCGTTCATTGGCTGCAATGGCCTGTTGCCGCTCGACTACAAGCTGTATGTGTTTGGTGGCAAGGTCAGCGTTATTCAGGTGCATCTGGAACGTGAGACCCGACATCGCTGGATGCTGTTCGACCGGAACTGGCAGTGGGTATCAACGAAATCACGCAGCGATAATCTCGCGCCACCGGTATCGCTGGACCGCATGATAGGGGCCGCCGAAACACTGGCGCAGGGATTCGATTTCGTGCGTATCGATTTCTATGAAGTTCAAGGCCAGCCCCGCTTCGGGGAGATGACATTTTATCCTGGATCGGGCCTCGATCCGTTCGATCCGCCGGAGCTTGATCTGATGCTCGGCCAGCTTTGGTCGAATGCGCGCGGGTAATCAGGGTTGGCTTGAATTTCCGCCGGGGGCGGCAGGCTCCGGATCGAGATGATGCTGAATGTTGATGTCCTGACCGCTCTGCCGCGTCACTTTAGATGCGGTGCGCTGACGGCCGACTTCGGGCTGGATGCGCGATACGAATTCGCGCACATTGGCATCGGCGATCTGCATCAGCCGGTCGCAGGCAGCGCTGTCTGCATCCACCAGCATGTTGGCGATCTGGTGCGCGGCGACCAGCGGATCAAGGATGACCGGGCGATAGCCGCGATAGGCAGCCTGCTTGTCCTTGCCATGATCGTCTGCGATCTGGTTCTTGAAAAACAGCCTGCCTTTCTCAACCAGAATGGCGCTGTCGAACATGACTTCGACCACCTTTTTCGAAACGATGTCAGGGTGTTGAGCATCGCGCTTCATGGCGCAGATCAGCGAGAGGGTCTTGAGCACCGCGATCGACTGATTGGCCCACACCATCACTTCGCTGCGGCGCAGCGAATCTTCGCGCGCACGGCGCAAGGTGAGCAAAAAGCCAACCATGGCCATGATCGCGGACAAGATCTTCAGCAGCGTTTCAAGGTCGTTGCTCATGCTAACTAGAACTCCGCCGCGACATCGATCAGCTTGGTCAGCCGCTTGGGTGCGACCGCGCGCCAGCTTTTGGCGAGCCAGTCTTCGATATGCGACCAGTCGGTGCGGCCGGTGTCGAGGCGGATCGCGATCCAGCCTGAGGGCGCGTAGAATTTGGGCAGGTAATACAGGTCGGGGTCAGCTTCGATGAGCGAGGCCTGTTCATCCGCGCCGCTGGTCTTGACGAGCAACGCAATGGCGTCTTCGCCGTGGTGGTGGACCGAGACATAGGCGAAATATTTGCCGGTTTTCTCGCCGCCGACGCGCCAGCCGGGCGCGCCGTGCGAGGGGCGGGCATCGGTTTCGGGCAGGGCAAGGGCGAACGCGCCGATTTGGGCGACGATCCAGTCGGGGTCGGTTTCGCGTGTCACATAGCCGGCAAGCGTGCGGCTGTAGAGCTGGTGTTCGGCGATCAGCACGCGGGCGGCAAGTGTCTGTGAGGTATCTCCAGGCAAGATCGCAACCTCGGTCTGGCCTAGCACCGGCCCATCATCGAGCACGGCGGTGACCAGATGGACGCTGCATCCGCCCGCCGTATCGCCTGCATCAAGTGCGCGCTGGTGAGTATGCAGCCCCTTGTATTTGGGAAGCAGCGAGGGATGGATATTGAGCATCCGGCCCTCCCAGCTTGCCACGAAGCCGGGGGTGAGGATGCGCATATAGCCTGCCAGCGCAACATGGTCCGCGCCGGCCGCACGGATGGCGGCATCCATCGCAGTGTCGTGCGTTTCGCGCTCCATAGCGTGATGGCTGAGCGCGAAGGTCGCGATGCCTTCGGCCGCCGCGAGGGTCAGCCCGGCGGCATCGGGGTTGTTGGAGGCGACCAGCACCACCTCATAGGGGCAGGTGGGGTGCTTGGCGGCATAGACCAGCGCAGCCATATTGGTGCCGCTGCCCGAAATGAGGATGGCGACGCGAGCCTTGGTCATCTTTCCCCTCCCGCAAGCGGGAGGGGTGGCTGAACCGAAGGCGAGGCCGGGGTGGGCATGCAGGTTTCACGTCGAAGGTCCACCCCGCGCGGCAAGCCGCGCTGCCCCTCCCGCTTGCGGGAAGGGAAAGGGGGGGCATCACCCCGCATGCGTCGCAGCCCATGCTTGCCGCGCGCTCCAAGTCTCGACCGATCCGGCCACGGTGCAGCCCTTGTTGCCCGCCTCGATCCGCCCTATGCGGTGCACCGCCTCGCCAGATGCCTCCAGATCGGCGGTAACGCTGGCGACATCGTCCTCATCGACCACCAGCACCATGCCGATGCCGCAGTTGAAGGTGCGTGCCATCTCTTCCGGCTCAATGTTCCCCTGTGCCTGCAGAAACGCCATCAGCCGTGGCTGTGTCCATGCATCGGCATCGACATGCGCATGACAACCGTCTGGCAATACGCGCGGAATGTTTTCCAGCAGACCGCCGCCGGTGATGTGCGCTATCGCCGAAATCCGCCCCGACCGCACCACCGGCAGGAGCGAGGCCATGTAAATGCGCGTCGGCGCGATCAATGCATCGATCAGCAGCACTTCCTGATCGAACAGCGCGGGGCGGGTCATCTTCCAGCCCTTGTCCGCCGCCAACCGCCGGACGAGCGAATAGCCGTTGGAATGTACGCCAGACGAACCAAGGCCCAGCAGGACATCGCCCGGCTTTACCTGGCTGCCGGTCAGCACCGCGTCGCGCTCCACCGCGCCGACGCAAAATCCGGCCAGATCATAATCACCATCGGCATACATCCCCGGCATCTCGGCGGTCTCGCCGCCGATCAGCGCGCATCCGGCAATCTTGCAGCCCTCTGCGATCCCGGCAACGACGCGCGCGGCAATGCCGGTGTCGAGCCGCCCAGTGGCGAAATAATCGAGGAAGAACAAAGGCTCTGCGCCCTGCACGATCAGGTCATTGACGCACATCGCCACCAGATCAATGCCGATGGCATCGTGCCGGTCATGGTCGATGGCGAGCTTGACCTTGGTGCCGACGCCGTCATTGGCAGCGACCAGCAGCGGGTCCTTGAAGCCTGCCGCCTTCAGGTCAAAAAACCCGCCAAAGCCGCCGAGTTCCGCGGTTGCGCCGGGCCTGGCCGTCGCCCTGGCCATTGGACCGATGGCCTTGACCAGAGCATTGCCCGCCGAAATCGAAACACCCGCCTGCGCATAGCTGTACGAGGCAGGAGCGGGCGGGGCGGAGCTTTTGTCAGTCATGGCCAGAGCGGTTAGCGAGTTCTTGCTTGGATTTCCACGCCAATGTCGCCAAAAGGGCGCGCGAAACGACCGCCCGGCCACGGGAGGCGAGGACCATCTGCACACGATAATCATGAAACCGCTGTTTTGAACGTCACTTTGAACCTTCCGCGCCTGTCGCTGGCTTTGCCGCGCCGCTGGCTGGCAATGGTGCTCGTCGCGCTGCTGCTAGCGGCGGGAGCGATCGTCTTCGCCCAGATCGAGGGGGATCGTGGGATTCCCCCAGTCGCGAGCGGCGGCGACTTTGAAGTCAACGGCGTACGCGTCGATGCATCGGGCAAAGATTCGGCTGAGGCGCGCGCCAATGCCTGGCGCGATGCCCAGCGCAAGGGCTGGGAGGCGCTGTGGAAGCAGGTGAACCGATCCGGCGCGGCACCCAAGCTGTCCGATTCGGCGCTCGACGGCATCGTCTCGGCGATTGTCGTCGACTATGAGCAGATCGGCCCGCGCCGCTATATCGCGACGCTTGGCGTGCTGTTTGACCGGGCGCGGGCGGGCGAACTGCTTGGCGTCAGCGGATCAATGCTGCGCTCGGCGCCGATGCTCGTGGTGCCGGTCTACGTCAGCGGCGGATCGGCACAAGTGTTTGAGAACCGCACCCCGTGGCAGGCCGCATGGGCGCGTTATCGCACATCGGAGAGCATTGTCGATTACATCCGTCCGCACGGGTCGGGCGCGGATGGGTTGTTGATCAACGCGGCGCAATCGGGCCGTCGCAGCCGCACCTGGTGGCGGCTGATTCTCGATCAGTTTGGCGCGGCAGATGTCGTCATTCCGGTCGCGCATATTGAGCGGCGCTATCCCGGCGGGCCGATCACCGGGCGTTTTGCCGCGCGCTTTGGCCCGGACAACAGGTTGCTCGGCAGCTTTGAGCTGACGGCGCAGAACAGCGATGGGCTGAATGCCATGCTGGATGAGGCGATCAAGCGGCTCGACCGGATTTATGCGGGCGCAGTGCGCTCAGGCAACCTGCGCCCTGATTCGTCACTGATCATCGAAAAGCCGGTGGCGGTGGTTGAGGAAGAGATTGAGTCGAGCCTGAGCGAATCCGAGACTGTCACCAGCGGCGGACTGCCCACCGGTGCGGCTTCGATTTCTGTGCAGTTTGAGACGCCCGATGCGGCCTCGGTCAGCGCAGCCGAGCGTGCGCTGCGGGCCATCCCCGGTGTGCAGGCGGCAAGCACAGCGAGCCTGGCGCTGGGCGGAACGTCAGTGATGCGCGTCGATTTCGCAGGAGAGATCGATGCATTGCGCGGCGCGCTTGAGGCACGCGGCTGGCGGGTGCAGCAGGGCGCAGGCGTGTTGCGTATCTCACGGCCTGCGCCGCCAGCGCCGACACCAGCGCCGGGCGGCGGGGGCTGACAGCATGACGGGCCAGTTCGTTCTGCCCTTCGCGGCGGCCGGACCGGATGGCGACAATGGCTTCATCGTCACCGCCGCGAACCGGGCAGCGGTTGAGCGCCTGTTTGACTGGACGCGGCTGCCGTTTGGCGCGGCGGTGCTGATCGGTCCTGCCGGATCGGGCAAGACCGCGATGGGGCGCAGCTTTGTCTCGGGGTCAGGCGGGCGCTTCATCGATGATGCCGTCCGTGAGAGCGAAGAAACGCTGTTTCACGCCTGGAACCGCGCCCAGACGCTGGCGACGCCAGTGCTGTTCGCGGCCAGCACGCCGCCTGCCCAATGGGGCATTGGTTTGCCCGATCTGCTCTCGCGGCTGAATGCATCGTTGCTGGTCGAGATACCGCCGCCCGATGTGGAAATGATTGCGCTGCTGCTGCAAAAGCAACTGGCACACGCCGGTCTGGCCCTGCCCGATGTGCTGGCACATTATGCAGCGGTGCGGCTGGAGCGATCATACCCTGCCGTCCGCGCGCTGGCGCACAAGATTGATCAAATGGCGCTGGCAATGCAGCGGCCAATCGGCCAAAGACTGGTCCGCGACGCGCTGACGATTCTGGCAGACACAGGTGGCAGCCCCCCCGATGCAGACTCATGAGACCCCGATAGCCGATGTGCACGGCACTGGCGCCAGCCGCTATTTCAACCGCGAGCTGAGCTGGCTGGCGTTCAACGATCGCGTACTCGAAGAAGCTTGCAACCCCAGGCACCCGTTGCTTGAGCGACTGCGCTTCCTCTCGATCTCAGGCAACAATCTCGATGAATTCTTCATGGTGCGCGTTGCCGGTCTGGTTGGCCAGGTGGCGCAGCAGGTTGAGGAGCGCTCCGCCGACGGCCGCACGCCAGCGCAGCAGCTCGCAGACATTGAACGCGCCGTCGATCGGCTGAACGCGCAGCAGCAGGAGGTCTGGACCAGCCTGCGCGCTGATCTTGCTACGAACGGCTTGGTTAAGGCGTTGGCCGATGATCTGGACGCAGCAAACCTTGCCTGGCTGCGCGAGCATTTCGTCAACCAGATTTTCCCGGTACTGACCCCACAGGCGCTCGACCCGGCGCACCCGTTTCCATTCATCCCCAACAAGGGGCTCAGCCTGATCTTTGATCTCAAGCGCAGGTCCGATGGCAAGAGCGTGCGTGAACTGGTGATGTTGCCTGCCACGATGCCGCGCTTTCTGCGCGTACCTGGCGAGGCGGCTATGTATGTGTCGCTAGAAAATATCGTGGTCGCTTTCGCCGACAAGCTGTTTCCCGGCTATGACATTCTTGGTTCTGGCCTGTTCCGCATCATTCGCGACAGCGACATCGAGGTCGAGGAAGAGGCTGAGGATCTGGTGCTCTATTTCCGTACCGCGCTCAAGCGGCGGCGGCGGGGGCAGGTGATCCGGCTCGAAACATCGCATCGGATGGACGAGGGGCTGGCGCGGCTGCTCGATGAAAACCTGCTGCACGAAAGCGGCACGAAATCATCAGACGATGGCTTCCTTGGGATCGGCGACCTTGCCGCGCTGGTCGATGAGGACCGGCCCGACCTCAAGTTCCCGGCCTATACGCCGCGCTTTCCTGAACGCATCCGGCAGCATAATGGCGATTGTTTTGCCGCAATCCGCAGCAAGGACATTCTGGTCCACCACCCTTACGAGAGTTTCGAGGTGGTGATCGCGTTTCTCAAACAGGCCGCGCAAGACCCTGATGTCATCGCCATCAAGCAGACGCTTTATCGGGCGGGCAAGCAATCGGCGATCATCAACGCGCTGATCGCGGCGGCGGAGGCGGGCAAATCGGTGACCGCCGTGGTCGAATTGAAGGCGCGGTTCGACGAAGAGCAAAACCTGCTGTGGGCCAGCGCGCTGGAACGCGCCGGGGTGCAAGTCGTCTACGGCTTCATCGAGTGGAAAACCCATGCCAAAATATCGATGGTGGTGCGGCGCGAACCCGAGGGTTTTCGCACCTATTGCCACTTTGGCACCGGCAATTACCACCCGGTCACCGCGCGCATCTATACCGATCTGAGCTTCTTTACTGCCGATCCGCGCGCCAGTCGCGATGCGGCGCAGCTGTTCAACTACATCACCGGCTATGTCGAGCCCGAGCAGCTTGAACTGCTCAGCATGTCGCCCAGGGACATGCGCAATGACATCATCGCGCTGATCGACCACGAGATCGACGTCGCCCGTTCGGGCCAGACTGGCGCGATCTGGGCCAAGATGAACTCGCTGGTCGATCCGGCGATGATCGAAAAGCTCTATGCCGCAAGCAATGCCGGGGTGCAGATCGAACTGATCATCCGCGGCATCTGCTGCCTGCGGCCGGGCGTCCCCGGCATGTCTGACAACATCCGGGTCAAGTCCGTGGTCGGCCGGTTTCTGGAACACAGCCGCATCTGGGCCTTTGGTAATGGCGCGGCGCTGCCCAACGATAACGCCCGCGTGTTCATCAGCTCTGCTGACTGGATGCCGCGTAATTTTGACCGGCGAGTCGAATATATGCTGCCCATCGAGAACCCGACGGTGCACGACCAGATCCTTGAACAGGTGATGGTCGCCAACCTGCTCGACAATGAGCAGAGCTGGGAACTGGAAGCCGATGGCAGCTACATCCGCATCCGGCCCGATGACAAGCCCTTCAACCTGCATCGCTATTTCATGACCAACCCGTCGCTGTCCGGGCGGGGTGCGGCACTGAAACACAGCGATGCGGTGCCCAAGCTCAGTCTGCACCGCCGCACGCCGCGTGAAGACTGACGATGCCAGATGGATTTCTTTATCCGCAAGCTTAACCAACAGGCGCACCTGCACCGCACCGCGATCATCGACATCGGGTCCAACTCGGTCCGTCTGGTGGTGTATGCAGGGCCACGCCGCAACCCGGCGGTGATTTTCAACGAAAAGGTGATGGCGGGGCTTGGCAGATCTCTTGCCGACGATGGCACGATTGATCCCGCGGCAACCGAGCGGGCGTTGGACACACTGCGGCGTTTCAGCATTCTGGCGCGCGAGATGGACGTCGATGAAACCGTGTGCGTTGCCACCGCAGCCGTGCGCGATGCGCGCAACGGTGCGGAATTCTCGCGCAAGGTCAAGGCTTTGGGCCTAGATATCAGGATCCTGTCTGGAGACGACGAGGCGCGTATTTCTGCGCTTGGCGTGCTTTCCGCCATTCCGCAGGCCGATGGCATCGTCGGCGATCTTGGCGGCGGCAGTCTCGATCTGGCGCGGGTTGCCGATTGCCAGGTTCACGAAACCGCGACTTTCCCACTGGGCGTGTTGCGCGCCGCCGCGATGCAGCGCAACGATTCCGGGGCGCTGGCGCGCAGTGTTGATGCCATGGTCTCGGCCAACCCGTGGCTGGTGCAATATCCGGGCAAGCCATTCTATCTTGTCGGCGGGTCATGGCGTGCGGTGGCGCGGCTCGATATGCACATCGCGCGTTACCCGCTGCGGGTGTTGCATGAGTATGAGATGGCGGCGGACCGGGCAAACCAGCTTGCGGATGCGATGACGACGATCGATCGCGACGCGTTGCGCAGCGCCATCGGGATCGCTCCCTCGCGTATCGAGACACTGCCTGAGGCGATCGCCTTGCTGCAGTTGATTCGCGATCAGGTGCAGCCTGATCGTTTCGTGGTCTCGGCGTACGGTTTGCGCGAAGGCCTGCTGTATGACCGGATGGCCGCCGATGTGCGCGCGCGTGATCCGTTGCTGGTGGCTGCCGAGCGCTTCGGCCAGCTGCAATCGCGCTTTGGGGCGGAAGCGCAGCCACTGTTCGACTGGATCGCGCCGGCATTCCCCGACGATCCGCCTGAATGGCACCGGCTGATGCTGGCCGCCTGCTATCTATCGGATGTCGCTTGGCAGGCGAGCCCGGATTTCCGCGCCGAACGCGGGCTCGAGATCGCACTGCACGGCAACTGGGTCGGCGTCGATATGGTTGGTCGGTCGATGATCGGTCAGGTGCTCTATACCAACTTTGGCGGCGGCCCGCGTGCCTTCCCGATGAACCGGCATGTCGCATCGCCCGAAATGCTGAACCGCGCCATTGCCTGGGGGCTGGCGATGCGCCTGGCGCAGCGGCTTGCCGGGGGCACACATGACCTGCTGGCGCGCAGCGCGCTGCAGTGCACCGATGATGCGGTTGAGCTGGTGCTGCCAACGGCGGACCGGTCGCTGTTTGGCGAGGTCGTGGAACGCAGGCTGCGTCGCCTCGCCCAGTGTTTGGGCAAGGACTACCGGCTCAGGCTCGTTTGATCAGCGCGCCGTTGGGCCACTGAATCAGCGCAGGGCTGGAAAAGCCCAACCGGATTGTCTATCTTGAACAATAGTCTTTCAGGAAGGATCGGCGCATGACCAAAGCGCTTTGGGAGTATGTGGATTCAATCCGTGCGCGCGATCCCGCACCGCGCTCGCGGTGGGAGGTACTCCTGTATCCGGGCGTTTTGGCGCTCGGCCTGCACCGCGTGGCGCACTGGCTGTTTCAGGGCGAGCTGTTTTTCCTCGCGCGCTTCGTCAATCACCTGTCGCGTTTTCTGACCGCCATTGACATCCATCCTGGTGCCCAAATCGGCGAGCATCTGTTTGTTGACCACGGTTTTGTCGTCATCGGTGAAACGACGGTGATCGGCAATAACGTGACCATCTATCAGGGCGCAACGCTTGGAGGGCGCAACCCCACCGACGGTGTAGGCGGCAAGCGCCACCCGACGATCGAGGATGATGTGATCATCAGCCTTGGCGCTGCGGTGCTTGGGCCGCTGACCGTGGGCAAGGGCGCGCGCATTGGTGCCAACGCGGTCGTGACACGCGATGTCGCCCCCGGCGCGGTGATGGTCGGCATCCCGGCGCGCCCGACGCTCGTCGACGCGGCTGAAAAGCAGCGCGGGTTTGTGCCCTACGGCACGCCGTGCAGCCAGACCTTCGATCCCTCAACGCAGAAACTCGAATTGCTCCAGTGCGAGATCCGCCAGATGCAGGAACGGATCAACCAGTTGATCGACGAACGCGATGCCGCGCGCAAGCCGGACCGGGACAGCGGCACAGCCGCTTGATGCGAAGGCTCGATGACATGAGGACGACCGCTTGAACCTTGGCGAGAATGTTGCGTTGTTCCCGCTGGTTCATGGCGCGGTGCAGCAGGTGGGGTTCGACCGGCACGAACTCAATCGCATCCTTGATCTTTATGGCCGCATGGTCACCGCAGGGTTCTGGCGCGATTATGCAATCGATCTTGGCCGCGACGCCGCGGTCTTCTCCTGTTTTCGTCGTGCCGCCGAACGCCCCGAATTCCGCATTGAAAAGCGCCCGGCGCTGCGGCGCAAGCAAGGGGCATGGGCGCTGATCGGCGAAGGCGGTGCGGTGCTCAAGCGCGGGCATGAGCTTTCGGGTGTGCTGGCCCCGCTGGAACGCAAGCTGGTCAAGGCTGTCGACTGATCAGGCAGCTGGTTGGTCAGACGTCCATTTCGTGTTCGGCGTGCGGCATGTCGCTTGCCTTGTCGAGCAGCCAGCCAAGATAGGCCGCCACCAGGCACATTGCCGCGCTCAGCAGCAACTGGTTGACGACCGCAAGGCCAGCCAGGCTGAGCCCGATCGCGATCAGTGAGCCGATCACCATCGCGCCTGAATTGACGATATTGTTGGCGGCTATGGTCCGCGCCGCCTCGCTCTTGTGCACGGTCGTGGTCAAAAAGGCATAGAGCGGCACCACGAACATGCCGCCCGAAACAGCGATCCCCAGCAGCGAGAGCAGCAGCGGTATCGCCAGCGGCAGCACCACAAACTCACTGACGTTGAACAGCGATCCGCCGGTATCGGGCACCCAGAGGTTGCAGACGACATAGAAAGCGACAACAAACCCGCCCATGACGATCACCGATATGGGCGAATAGCGCGCCGATACCTTGCCCTTGAGCAAAGCGTTGATTGCCACCGACCCAATGGCGACGCCGATTGAGAAGACCACCAGAAACAGGCTGGCGACTTCCTTGCTGGCGGTTAGCACGTTTTTGGCGAGCGGCGGGAACTGGATGAACAGCACCGCGCCAATCGTCCAGAAAAAGCTGATCGCGACGATCGCAAGGAACACCCGGCGCACCTTCATCGTCGCGCGGATCAGCGTGATCGAGGCGCGGATAAAATTATAGTCGAGTTTGCGCTGGTCGGTCATCGGCGGCGCGGGTGGAACCTGCCGCCCGGTCAGATATCCGATAATCGCGGTGATCACGACCGCAATGCCTGCGACCTCGACCGGGATCCACCCGGCCAGGATCGTGCCCAGCAAAATGGCGATGTAAGTGCCCGCCTCGACCAGCCCGGTGCCGGCGAGCACTTCACCCTCGCGCAGATGCTGCGGCAGGATGGCGTATTTGATCGGCCCGAAAAAGGTCGAATGGATGCCCATCGCAAACAGCGCAACCATCATCAGCGGAATCGCGAAACTGTGTACGGCGATCCCCGCCCAGGCAAGATAAAGCCCGGTGCCGCCTGCCAGCATGATAAAAATCTCGCACAACTTGACGATGCGGATGATCCCCGCCTTGTCGCGCGTGTCGGCAAGCTGGCCTGCCAGCGCCGAAAGCAGGAAGAACGGCAAGATAAACACTGCCGTCGCCACCGCGCTGAACCATGTTTCGGCTGTTTCATCGTTATAGACGCTGTAAACGACGAACAGCACCATGGCGTTCTTGTACAGGTTGTCGTTGAACGCGCCAAGCAACTGGGTCACGAACAGGGGAAGAAAGCGCCTTTTGTTCAAAAGCGCGCCAGCCGATGTCATGCAGTGTTGTCCTCTGCGCTATGGTCTTGCGCCTGCGCACCCATGGACGGATTTCCGGTCCGGGGCACGATCGACGGCGGCATCGGTATCGGGATGGAAACAAGGGCGGTCAAGCCATTTCCATTGTGCGTGAATGGCGTTAAGACACGCCTCGCAATATGCTGACGCTGCCCAACATCCTGACGCTGTCGCGCATCGTGACCGTTCCGCTGCTTGCCGCGCTGTTGTGGTGGCCGGGCTGGGCGACCGGCTATCTGCTGGGCTTTGTCGTTTACTCGCTGATGGGCGTGACCGACTATTTTGACGGCTATCTGGCGCGTGCGCAGGGTGCGGTTTCGCGGCTGGGAATTTTTCTTGATCCGATCGCCGACAAGATCATGGTCGCCGCCGTCATCTTGATCCTGTGCGCGGCTGGCAACGACCGGTTTCCGCCGCTGATAGCCGAGGTGCATGTCATCGCAGCGATGATCATCCTGCTGCGCGAAATCACTGTATCTGGTTTGCGCGAATTTCTCGCCGGGCTGCAGGTGTCAATGCCGGTGTCGCAACTGGCCAAATGGAAAACGACGCTGCAGATCGTCGCGCTCGGCACGCTGATCCTGGCCGGCGGCTTTCGTGAGCAGGTGTGGATGCATGATCTGGGGCTTGCTACGCTGTGGGCATCAGCCATCCTGACGTTGGTCACCGGCTGGGACTATCTGCGGGTCGGCCTCAAGCACATGGATTGAGCCGGCCAGCCGCTCACGTCTATTTTAGACCGTACATTTGCCCTCGGCATGGCCGCGCCGCAGAATTTCGGCGAGCATCCGGAATTCATCGGCACGGGGGCTGTTTTTTCGCCAGATGATCGCGATGTCGCGCGACGCGTGATCGGCGAGCAGCGGACGCGCGACAATATCGGTGTTGGTCAATATGCCGGCATCGATGGCGATCTGCGGCAGCAACGTCAGCCCCAGCCGATTGTCTACCATCTGCACCAAAGTGTGCAGCGATGTGCCGAACATCATCGCGCTGGCGCGCAGTTCGGGCCGGTTGCAGGCGGCGAGCGCGTGGTCCTTGAGGCAATGGCCGTCTTCGAGCAGCAACAGACGCGATTCGTCGATGAGGTCAGGCGAGACGAAATCGGGTGGATCGCGCGGGTCATCCTTGGGAAAGGCGACATACAGCGGATCGACAAACAGCAGTTCGCTCTCCACATCGCCAGCGGCAAAGGGCAGGGCGAGCAACACGCAATCGACATGGCCATGGTGCAGCGAATCGACGGCGGCGCTGCTGACCTCCTCGCGCAGGAACAGCTTGAGCTCAGGCTGTTCTCGGCGCAGGCCCGGCAGCAGTCGCGGCAGCAGGAATGGCGCGATGGTCGGGATAACGCTCATCCGCAACTCGCCCGCCAGAGGGCGGCCGCTTGATTTGACCAGATCGGACAGCTCTTCGGCTTCGCGCAGCACGCGGTGCGCCTTGGCGACCACGGTGTTGCCAAGCGGGGTAAAGCGCACCACCCGCCGGGTGCGCTCGACCAGCACCACACCAAGCAGCGTCTCAAGCTCGCGCAGGCCTGCCGACAGCGTCGATTGGGTGACATAGCAGGCGTCGGCCGCCTTGCCGAAATGGCCGTGCTCCTCAAGCGCAATCAGATATTGCAGCTGCTTGAGGGTCGGCAGATACGATGTCATGGCTGCTCGACGAGCGTGACCGGCTCCGGAGCGTCGGGAAGGTCTTTGGTCAGCCCGGTGCGCGTCATCTTGATCCGGCCATCGGCAATCGCGAAAGCCATATGGCCCTCGACAAGCGCCAGTGCGTCGCGCCCGAAGACCTCGAAGCGCCAGCCTTCGAGGATCGCCAGATTGGTACGCACACCTGCGGCCAGCGCCTCAAGATCGTCGCTGCGCGCCAGCAGCTTGGCCGCGACATCCATCTCGCGCGAACGGATTTTCAGCAGCAGCTTCAGCAGGTCGGCGACCAACCCGCCTTCCTTGCCCAGCGCCGGGCCACGCGGTGCCTTGGGGGGCATCTCGTCGGGGCGCAGCGGTCTGGCGGCGAACAGCGCGTCCATCATGCGCGCGCCGATGTCATTTTCGCGCCATGCGGCGGACAGTCCGCGCACCTTGCCAAGCTCATTTTGCGTCGACGGTGGATGCGCGGCAATATCGGCAAGCGTCTCATCCTTCATGATCCGTCCGCGCGGCAGGTTCTTGTCCTGCGCTTCCTGCTCGCGCCACCAGGCCAGCGCACGCATCCGGCCCATGACCTGCGCGTTGCGCGATGGCGCACGAATGCGCTGCCACAGGGTATCGGGATCGGGGGTATATTGCGCGGGGTTGCCGAGCTTTTCCATCTCGACATCCAGCCACGCGCCGCGACCGGTCTTGCGCAGCCGTTGCAGCATCTTCGGAAAGATTTCAGCCAGATGCGTGACATCGCCGATAGCATAGTCGATCTGCCGCGCTTCCAGAGGGCGGCGCGACCAGTCGGTAAAGCGCGCGCCCTTGTCCACAGTGCGGCCGAGCCAGCTTTCGACCAGATTGGCGTAACCGATCTGTTCGGCCTGGCCCAGTGCCATCGCCGCGACCTGCGTGTCGAACAGCGGGGTCGGGGTCTTGCCGGTCAGGTTGAAGATGATCTCGATATCCTGCGGTCCTGCGTGAAACACCTTGAGCACATCAGGATTATCGGTGAGCAGGTCGAGCAGCGGGGTGAGATCAAGCCCCTGCGCCATGGGATCGATCGCGGCGGCCTCTTCCAGATTGCCGATTTGCACCAGACAAAGCTCTGGCCAGTAACTGTTTTCGCGCATGAATTCGGTATCGACCGCGACAAAGTCAGACCTTGCCAGGCGCGAGCACAATTGCGTCAGGGAATCGGTGTCGCAAATCAGCGGGTGAATCAGCATGTTCGATCTATACAGCGTGCCGGGTTTGGCGCAAACAATGCCACGGTCGCACCATAATAGGCAGTGATTCCCGGCATTTCGCCGGGCGTTGCCGATAATCGCACATCGTTACCATCTTGCTCGCCGCTGGAGACATGCGGCTGGGGGTCTGAATGTGGATTTATTATGCGCTTATCCTTGCGTTGGCGCTGGCGCTGGTTGGTCAGCTGCTCTCAGCTGGCGGCGATGTTTTTCTGGGTCTGGAAAACGCCCGGCCAATTGGCGGCGACCGGTGCGTTATCACAATCATCGGCTGGGGATTTGCCAGCCGCGCGGCGCGTACGGGATCGGTGAGCGATCCGCTGGGGCGCGGCATCAACGACATGCGATTTTCGATGAGTTTCGGGCAGATCATGCTGTCGCTGGTGACGCTGGGCATCGTCCGCCGCGTGAATGTCGACTATCGCATGTTTGCTGGGGATAGTCCGGTGGGTGACGCCTGATGCCGTTGCCACTGCACCGGGGTCCGCAGCTGTGGACCAATTATCATGGCACCGAGTCAGCGCAGGTCGCCGATCTGATAGAGTTGGACAACAGCGATGCCGCACATGGCCGCGATGTGCTGCGCGATGTGGCGAGCGAAGTGCTGGCGCTGCTGCGCAAGGCGCGCCAGGCGGGCAAACATGTGCGGCCATTGGGGGCAGGCTGGTCGCCATCGCCGATCACCATCGTGCCCGATGGCTGGCTCGTCGAGACCCGGCGGATCAACCGCTGCTTCCGCCTGAACGCTGAGGATGTCGCGACGGGCCGCGATGGCAGCTGTCTTATGCTGGTGCAGGCGGGGGCGACGGTGGACGAAGTCAACGACAGCGCCGAGGAACTGGATCTGTCGCTGCGCACCGGCGGGGCGAGCAACGGCCAGACCTTCGCGGGCGCCGCCGCCACCGGTACGCATGGCAGTGTATTAAACGCGGGCGGTATTCAGGACCATATCCGCGCGCTGCAGGTGGTCACCCCATCGGGCATCTTTTGGGTGGAGCCTGAGCAGCCAGTGATGGATGCGAGCTTTGTCGCAGCGACGGGCAGCACCATCATGCGCGACGATGATGTGTTCGCCGCCTGTTTGGTGTCGGTGGGCGTTATGGGCTTCATCACCGCCGTCGTCATCGAATGCACGACGATTTACATGGTGCGTAACATCCAGAAACGCGCGCGCATTGCCCGCAGCCATATCGCCCAGCTTTCCGCCGATGACTTTCGCGGCTTCTCAAGCGAGTTCGGGCTGAATGAGGACCCGCATTTCTTGCAGGTCATTCTCAACCCGTTCGCACCGTTCAACAAGGATGCGCTGCTGCGGCTGCTGTATCTGCGCGATTTCGATCCTTCGATCCCGCCCCCGCCACGCCCGCTCGTCGGGGCAGGCTATGATGCGCTGACGCTGCTTGGCAAGGCGATGGCGCGTGTGGATGTGTTGCGCGCCGAGATTCTGCAACTGGCAATGAGGGCAGGCTATGCGACCCAGCGGGACATCACCGACCCTGAAGCCATTGCCACATGGGGCTATACGACTGAACCGCACAACCCGATTGCCAATCTGTTCAACGGATCGGTTACGCTGGCGCGTGGCGATCTTGACCGCGCATTTGATCCGCTGATCGAGGCGTTTGTCAGCGGCGGGGGCGGCACGGTGGTGACCCTGCGCTTCATGAAGCGCGCTGCCGGGCTGCTCGCGCCGGCGCGTTTTGCGGACAATGTGGTGATCGATTTTGACGGGCCACGCAGCGATGTCAGCCATCGCGGCTATCGCGCGGTGATTGCCAAGCTGGATGCCGAGGGCATTGCATTCACTCGCCACTGGGGCAAGACCAACGATCTTGATGCGTCGCGCGTGGCGCGCGATTATGGCGATTCCTACCCTCGGTTTCGTGCTGCGCAGCGCCGCCTGATGCCCGATCCGGGCGATCTGGACGTGTTTTACAGTGACGCGCTGGCGCATCTCGGTCTGATTTAACGCGAGCGTCCAAAGGCGGTCTGCACCGCCACAAGCCTTGACAAAATGCTGGCCGCGCTGTGTTAGGCGCGCATATGCCGCGCCAAATCTGCGTCCGCACCGGCAGCATTCACATTGTCAGGATTGAGCCATTTCCATGCACGCCTATCGCACCCATGATTGCAGCGCGCTTCGCGCCACCGATGTCGGCCAGACCGTCCGCCTGTCCGGCTGGGTCCATCGCAAGCGCGACCATGGCAATTTGCTGTTCATCGATATGCGCGATCATCACGGACTGACCCAGATCGTCACCGATTCAGACAGTCCGGCGTTCGCCTCGCTTGAGCGCCTGCGCGTCGAAAGCGTAGTCACGGTCACCGGCATGGTGGTGGCGCGCTCGGCCGAGACGGTAAACGCCAACCTGCCGACGGGCGAGGTTGAAGTGCGCGCGAACGAGGTCGTCATCCAGTCCGCCGCTGAAGAGCTGCCGATGCCGGTTGCGGGTGAGCAGGAGTATCCCGAGGATATCCGCCTGCGCTATCGTTTCCTCGATCTGCGGCGCGAGCGTCTGCACCGCAACATCATGCTGCGCAGCGCGGTAATCGCATCGTTGCGCAAGCGGATGATCGACCAGGGTTTCACCGAGTTTCAGACCCCGATCCTCACCGCGTCGAGCCCTGAAGGCGCGCGCGACTATCTGGTGCCCAGCCGCGTCCACCCCGGCAAGTTTTACGCGCTGCCGCAGGCGCCGCAGATGTTCAAGCAGCTGCTGATGGTCGCAGGCTTCGACCGCTATTTTCAGATCGCGCCGTGCTTTCGCGATGAAGACGCGCGCGCTGATCGCAGCCCCGGCGAATTCTACCAGCTCGATCTTGAAATGAGCTTCGTGACGCAAGACGATGTTTTTGCGGCGCTGGAGCCAGTGCTGGGCGGCGTGTTCCGCGAATTTGCCAACGGCAAGGCGGTCACCGAAGACGCGTTCCCGCGCATTCCGTATCGTGAATCCATGCTGAAATATGGCTCTGACAAGCCTGACCTGCGCAACCCGCTGGTGATCAGCGACGTCACCGATCACTTCAAGGGTTCGGGCTTTGGCCTGTTTGACAAGATCGTCGGCACAGGCGGCACCGTGCGCGCCATTCCCGCTCCCGGTGCAGGCGGGATGAGCCGCAAGTTCTTTGATGACATGAACGACTGGGCGCGCGGCGAAGGTCATGCCGGCCTGGGTTACATCAACATCCGCGATGGCGTCCCCGGCGGCCCGATTGCCAAGAACCATGGTGAGGAAGGAACCGCCAGGCTGATCGCAGAGCTTGGCCTTGGCCCCAACGATGGCGTGTTCTTTGCAGCGGGCAAGGAGCTGCAGGCGGCAAAGCTCGCCGGCGCTGCGCGCACGCGGGTAGGCGAGCAACTGAACCTGATCGAACAGGGCGTGTTTAAATTCTGCTGGATCGTCGATTTCCCGATGTTTGAATATGACGAGGACGCCAAACGCATCGATTTCAGCCATAACCCGTTCTCGATGCCGCAGGGTGAGATGGAGGCTCTGGAAACGATGGACCCGCTCGATATCCTCGCCTGGCAGTATGACATCGTCTGCAACGGGGTTGAGCTGTCTTCGGGCGCGATCCGAAACCATCGGCCCGACATCATGTACAAGGCGTTCGAGATCGCCGGATATTCTAAGGAAGACGTCGAGAAGAATTTCTCTGGCATGCTCAACGCGTTCAAATATGGCGCGCCGCCGCATGGGGGCTCTGCGCCGGGAGTCGACCGCATGGTGATGCTGCTCGCCGACGAGCCCAACATCCGCGAGGTCGTGCTGTTTCCCATGAACCAGAAAGCCGAAGACCTGATGATGGGCGCGCCATCGCCGGTGAGCCTGAAGCAGTTGCGCGAGTTGAACATCCGGGTGGTTGAGCAACAAAAAGGCTGAGCAAATCTCGGCCTTGCCGATACTGTGAAACTGTGATACTGTGTCGGTCATGAAGAACGTGACCATCGCTCTGGATAACGAAACCCACCGGCTGGCGCGCATTCGTGCCGCTGAATTGGGCACTTCGCTTTCGGCCTTGGTCAAGGGTTATCTGCAGGGGCTCGCCGATGGTGTGCCGCCAGCAGATATGCCTGATACAGGAGTGCGCGAAATGCCGATGTCGTTTTCATCCATGCAGCCTGGAGATTTTGTGCCGCTGAAAAAGCCTCGGCAGCCCGGCGCGATGCGGGGGCAAATTCATATGGCGGATGATTTCAATGAAACCCCGCAATGGCTGATTGACGCCATGGAGGGTAAAGACAGCACATTGTCGTGGCCCCAGGAATAGGGCGCAGCCCGTGCGGCTGATGCTCGACACGCATGTGCTGCTGTGGTGGCTGCAGGACAATCCGCGACTGGGCCAGCGCACGCGCGGATTGATCGCTGATCCAGCCAATGAGATCATGATCAGTATCGCGACACCCTGGGAAATTTCGGTCAAACATCGCATCGGCAAGATGTCGGAGAGCGGCGCGGCCATCATGGCGGCAGTTATCGATCAGGACATAGCGGTGATTGACCTGACCGCAGCCCATCTTACGGTGCTTGAGGCGATGCCACTGTTGCATCGTGATCCGTTCGATCTCCTGATCATCGCGCAGGCTTTGGGTGAGCAGGCCGCAATCATCACCGATGATGCGATGTTCCCCGGCTATGGCGTCCTCTGTCTTGATGCATGAGGGGGTGATAGAAAGCACCGACTTGCCCGATGACCTTTGCAACATGGCTATTGCTAACGCATGATAATCATGCAGGTTTGCAGAAGCGGGGGCGGCGATGGCGGCGGAGCTTCCACAATGGCAGCAGCCGTGACGCGGCCCGCTAAGCCCGCCTGAACGGAGACCTGGAATGAGCATAACCCTGGCCAATTATGAAAAAGGTGGCGGGTTTGATGGCGATTATGTCGAGGCGTTGAAGCTGTTGCAAAGGCGACTGTCGCTCGCCCATGCCCGGCACATCGTCCATGGGCACCGCGCGATTATCGTGATGGAAGGCTGGGATGCAGCGGGCAAGGGCGGCATCATCAAGCGGATGACGGCGGAATGGGACCCGCGCTATTTTCATGTCTGGCCGATCAGCGCGCCAACGCCTTACGAAAAGGACCGGCATTTCCTGTGGCGCTTTTGGCAGAAGCTGCCCGGCAGCCGCGAGGTCTGCGTGTTTGACCGATCCTGGTATGGCCGGGTGCTGGTGGAACGCGTCGAGGGCTTTTGCAGCGAGCGCGACTGGAAGCGCGGCTATGACGAGATCAATGAATTCGAGGCCCAGCAGGTCGATGGCGGCACGGCGGTGATCAAGCTGTTCCTGCATGTGACTCAGACGACCCAGGACAAACGGCTGGCCGATCGTCTGTCCGTCCCTGAAAAGCGCTGGAAGGTGACGGCGGATGATTTCCGCAACCGCGCGCGGCGCGACGACTATCTTGAAGCGATGCAGGCGATGTTCAAGCAGACCGACACCCGCTGGGCCCCTTGGGCGGTGTTCGACGGCAACAACAAGAAAGCCGCCCGCATCGCGGCGATGACCCATGTCGCCGAACGACTTGAGGCGAGCGTACCCAAGGACCTGCCCGAGGCCGACCCGGCGCTGGTGGAAATGGCAAGAGAGGCGTTTGGGTATAAGGGTTAGGAAGTGGTTCGGGTTCGCCAACGTATATTGCGCTTGTTGGGGCTTATGGTTGGTTAACCACTGATCTGATCGACCAGCCGCCCGCCCTTGAACAGTGCCACGCATCGGCCTTGCACCGGCAGTTTGTCGAACGGGGTGTTGCCCGCGCTCGCCGCCATGCGGGCGGAATCGACCTGCCAGGGGCGATCAGGATCGACCAGCATGATGTCCGCCTCAAAACCTTCGCGCAACGCGCCTGCTTCCACGCCCAGAATCCGCGCCGGGTTGGCGGCGATCAGGTCGAACAGGCGCTGTGTGCTGATCAAACCATCGCGCACCAGCCCCAGCGACAGCGGTAGCAGCGTCTCGGCACCTGCCATGCCCGGCTGCGCGTCGGCAAAGGGCAGTCGCTTATCTTCGGGGCCGCGCGGGTCATGGCCGGACGAGATCACATCGATGGTGCCATCGGCGACAGCTTCGAGCGCGGCCTGCCGGTCGTCCTCGCAGCGCAGCGGCGGCGACAGGCGCGCGAACGTGCGGAAACCGCCCAGCGCAATATCTGACAGCAGCAGGTGCGCAGGTGTGATCCCTGCGGTCACCGGCAGCCCTTCCGCCTTCGCGGC
>NZ_JBGTFM010000406.1:0-2328 GCF_041747255.1 Blastomonas sp.
GCCCAGCCCATCGCGGCGGATAGCGCGCTGTCGGGGATGGCAAGCGCGCTCTGATGGCGGATCATCGCCACCGCGAGCGCGGCATTGTCTGCCTGATGCGCGCCCGCAAGCCGCGGCACCGGCAGGCTGAGCTTGCCGTCGATGTCGCGGTAATGCAGCCGCCCCTGATAGAGCGCGGCGTCCCAATCCTCGCCACGCGCCTTGACGAACGCGCCAGCGCGCATCGCCTGGCCCGCAATCGCGCCCATCATGCCGATGGCGTATTTCTGGATCACCAAAGGCACGCCCTGCTTGGCGATCCCCGACTTTTCAAACGCGATCCGTTCCAGCGGCGCGTCCGGCGTGTCCGCTTCGGGCGCGAGCAAAAAGCTTTCGTGATCGATGCCCAGCGCGGCGATGCCGCACACGGCGGGGTGGTGGATGACGTTGGTCGCATCGAGCCGTCCGCCCAGCCCGACCTCGATGATGCAGGCGTCGGCAGGCGTTTCGGCAAAGGCGAGGAACGCGGCGGCGGTGGTGACCTCAAAGAAGCTTGCCCCGGTGCCCTCGGCGACATCGAGCACGCGCGCCAGATACGCCGCCAGCGCATCGTCGCCGATCAGCCGCCCGGCGATGCGGATGCGTTCGTTGAACCGCACCAGATGCGGGCTGGTGTAGACATGGGCGGTGAACCCCGTTGCCTCGATCGCGGCGCGCAGGAAGGCGCAGGTCGATCCCTTGCCGTTGGTGCCCGCGACGTGAAACACCGGCGGCAGGCGATGCTGCGGATTGCCCAGCCGGGCGAGCAGTTGCGTGATCCGCTCCAGCCCCAGCACGTCGCGCCCCGGCGACAGCGCGGTCAGCCGGTCGAGCTGGGTCTGGACGCCGGGGTGGGAGGAATGCGCGTGGTCCACTAAGCAAATCCTCCCCTGCAAGGGGAGGGGGACCGCGTAGCGGTGGAGGGGTGGCACCCTATCGCAGAAGGCGACACCCCTCCGTCTCGCCTGCGGCGATCCACCTCCCCTTGCAGGCGAGGATTTGGGCATCTCGCCCTCTCTCCTTCAGGGGAGAGGGAAGAGCCGCGCAGCGGCGAAGGGAGAGGGGGATGTGGACAGGGGCCAAGGTGGCCTCGCCCGTCGCTGACAGGCCCCACCCCAACCCCTCCCCTGAGCCGCAGACGAGCGCAGCTCAACGGGAGGGGCTTTGTGTTCACGCCGCTTTCGCCGCCATCAGATAGCCGATGACGCTGCCCAGCTTCGCGCGCAGATCCTTGCGCTCGACCACCATGTCGATCATGCCGTGTTCGAGCAGATATTCGCTGCGCTGAAAGCCCTCGGGCAGTTTTTCGCGGATCGTCTGTTCGATCACGCGTTGCCCGGCAAAGCCGATCAGCGCATTGGGCTCGGCCATCTGGATGTCGCCCAGCATCGCGTAGCTCGCGGTGACGCCGCCGGTGGTGGGATCGGTCAGCACGACGATATACGGCAGGCCCGCCGCGTGCAGACGGCTGATCGCGACGGTGGCGCGCGGCATCTGCATCAGCGAGAGGATGCCCTCCTGCATCCGCGCGCCGCCCGCAGCGGTGAAGATGACATAAGGGCACTTCTCGGCCATCGCGCGCTCGGTGCCGATGATGAACGCTGCGCCCACCGCCATGCCCATCGATCCGCCCATGAAGGCGAAATCCTGCACGCCGATCACCGCCTTGTTGCCCTCAATCCGGCCGAGCGCATTGGTCAGCGCATCGGTGCCGACATTGGCAGCGCGCGCGGCGCGCAACCGGTCGACATATTTCTTGCTGTCGCGGAACTTGAGCGGGTCCTCGCGCACCACCGGCGATGCCAGTTCTTCCCAGATCTGGTCGTCGAACAGCTGGGCAAAGCGTTCCGCCGCGCCGATGCGTTCATGGTGGCCGCATTTGGGGCAGACCGACAGATTGTCTTCAAATTCCTTGGCAAACACCATTTCGCCGCACGCCTTGCACTTGTGCCACAGGTTGTCGGGCGTCGTCTCACGCTTGGTGATGAAGGGCATCGAATTGCGGACCCGGCTGAACCAGCTCATGTGCGTATATCCTTCTTGTTCAGGCGTTGGCGGGCTGGCGTGCGGTGGCGATGGCCGCTGCCAGGCTGGCGACATAGTCGCGCACCGGGCCAGCCGAATCGACGCCGTGCACCCCGACAATCTCGACGATGGCGCTGCCAACCACAACCCCGTCGGCGACGCGCGCGATGGCGGCGGCCTGAGCTGGTGTGCGCACGCCAAAGCCCACCGCAACCGGCAGATCGGTCGATGCCTTCAGCCGCGCGACGGCGTCCTCGATGCTCGCCTGCACTGCCTGCTGCTTGC
>NZ_JBGTFM010000407.1:0-2196 GCF_041747255.1 Blastomonas sp.
CGGTTGCTGCTGGCGCGCGCCGTCTGAGGAACGAGAACATGTCGCAGATCATACCAGTCATTTTGTCGGGCGGATCGGGTACCCGGCTGTGGCCATTGTCAACCGACACCCGGCCCAAGCAATTTCTGCCGCTCGCAAGCAAATACAGCATGTTTGCCGAAACGCTGGCGCGCGCGGGCGATGGATCGCGCTTTGACAAGGCGCTGATCATCGGCGCTGAACGCCATGTTGCGCTGATGACGGGTGAACTGACAGGTGAAACGCATGCACGCGCCAGAATCATCCTTGAGCCGTGCGCGCGCAACACCGCACCTGCGATCGCGCTTGCTGCGATCGCGGCAGGCGGCGGCGATGCAGTGATGTTGGTGATGCCCAGCGATCATGTGATTAATGATCTTGACGCCTTCATGGCTGCCATCGACAGCGCCCTGCCCGCGGCGCGCGACGGCTGGCTGGTGACCTTCGGCATCAACCCCACCGGGCCTGAAACCGGTTTTGGCTATATCGAGATGGCCGCGCCGCTCGACGGTCTGCCCGGCGTTCACAGCGTCGCACGGTTCATTGAAAAGCCCCCGCGTGACAAGGCCGAGGCAATGCTTGCAGCTGGCGGTCATGCCTGGAACGCTGGCATTTTCCTGATGCGCGCCGACCGCTATCTGCAGGAACTCGCACTGCACGCGCCTGAAATGTGCGCCACCAGTCAAGCCGCGATGCAGGCAGCAACCCATGAGGGGCAACTGATCCGGCCCGATGCGGCACAGTTTGCCGCCTGCCCGTCCGATTCCATCGACTATGCGGTCATGGAGCGTGCCGAGCGTGTCGCTATTGTCCCCATGTCATGCGGCTGGTCAGACGTCGGCAGCTGGGATGCATTGGGTGACATCAGCGAATGCGATCCGGACGGAAACCATCTGTCGGGCGATGTCATCGCCTTTGATACAAGCAACAGCATGGTGCGCGCCGATGGCATTACGGTTACGTTGTCAGGTGTCAGCGATCTGATCGTCGTTGCAAACGGCAGCCACGTGATGATCGTCCCCAAGGGCCGTTCGCAGGACGTGAAAAAGATCGTAGAAGCCATCAAGAGCCGACAGTAAGCCGAGAATTCTGGAGAGAATGCCATGCTGATCATTGAAGGATGGGTGCGCTTTGCCCCCGGTGAACTTGACAAGCTGACCCAGGTCACCGCCATCATGATCGCCGAAACGCTCAAGGAACCGGGCTGTCTTCACTACAGCTTTGCGCGCGACATGGTTGACCCTGACCTGATGCGCATTTCCGAGCGCTGGGACAGCCAGGAGGCGCTCGATGCGCATTCCACAGCGCCGCATATGGCAGCGTTTGGCGCCGGGCTGGCGCAGGTCGAACGGCTGGGCGCCGATCTGCGGCTCTATTCGGGCGACGAAATCAAGCGTATCATGTAGGCTTGCGCGGCACGCCCCGCCCGCCCATATCCCGCAACATGAGCAGCAACGACAACAATAGCAGCGCCGTATGGCACGGCACCACCATCATCGGCGTGCGCAAGAACGGCAAAGCGGTGATTGCGGGCGACGGCCAGGTGTCGATGGGCCAGACGATCATGAAGCCCAATGCGCGCAAGGTCCGCACGCTGGGCGACGGATCGGTGATCGGCGGCTTCGCGGGGGCCACCGCTGACGCCTTCACCCTGTTCGAAAGGCTTGAAGCCAAGCTGGAGCGGCACGCCGGGCAGCTGATGCGCGCCGCAGTCGAACTCGCCAAGGACTGGCGCACCGACAAATATCTGCGCAATTTGGAAGCGATGATGATCGTGGCGGACAAGGATGTGACGCTGATCCTCACGGGCAATGGCGATGTGCTTGAACCCAATGATGGCATCGCGGCGATCGGATCAGGCGGCAATTTCGCGCTGGCGGCAGCGCGCGCGCTGCTTGATTATGAAGACGATGCAGAGGTGATCGCGCGCAAGGCGATGAAAATCGCCGCTGATGTGTGCGTCTACACCAACGACCAGCTGACCCTGCAGGTGCTCGACAGCGCCGCGTAAGGCCCTTCATGTGCCTTCACGCTTCCCCATTCACGATAGAAGACCCAGCATGACCGATACGCTTACCCCCAAAATGATCGTTGCCGCGCTCGATGCGCATATCATCGGCCAGCAGGACGCCAAGCGCGCTGTCGCGGTCGCGCTGCGCAACCGCTGGCGGCGGCAGC
>NZ_JBGTFM010000408.1:0-2004 GCF_041747255.1 Blastomonas sp.
TGCGACCGGCTGCTGTTCGACGCGCCGGCCAAGGCCTTGCCCGGCGGCAACGGCGTTGCGGTCGACTGGTCGCTGCTCACCGGGCACAGCCACATCCTGCCATGGGGGCTGGCGGGCGGGCTGGATGCGGACAATGTCGGCGCGGCGCTGGCAGCGACGCGCGCGCCTCTGGTCGATGTCTCGTCGGGGGTGGAAAGCGCACCGGGAGTCAAAGATATGGACAAGATGGCGCGCTTTTGCCAAGCGGTGCGCGACCATGACCAATCCAGCCCCCCATCCTGACAGTCCAAAGCCTGACAGCCCAAGGCCTAACAGCCCAAAGCCCAACAGCTACGCCAACCAACCCGACGCACAGGGCCATTTCGGCCAGTTCGGCGGGCGCTATGTTGCAGAAACCCTGATGCCGTTGGTGCTCGATCTTGACCGGCACTATCGCGCCGCCAAGGCCGACCCGGCATTCGCCGCCGAGTTCGAGGACCTGCTCGAGCATTATGTCGGGCGCCCCAGCCCGCTCTATTATGCAGAGCGGCTGACCGAGGAGGTCCGCAAGGGTGCCGCAGATGGCAAGGGCGCGCAGATCTGGTTCAAGCGCGACGAGCTGAACCACACCGGCGCGCACAAGATCAACAACTGCATTGGCCAGATCCTGCTCGCCATCCGCATGGGCAAGACGCGGATCATCGCCGAGACCGGCGCGGGCCAGCATGGCGTTGCGACCGCGACGGTCGCGGCGCGCTTTGGCCTGCCGTGCGTGATCTACATGGGGGCGCGCGATATGGCGCGCCAGCAGCCCAATGTGTTCCGCATGAAGCTGCTGGGTGCAGAGGTGATCGGCGTGGAAAGCGGCGCGCGCACGCTCAAGGACGCGATGAACGAAGCGCTGCGCGACTGGGTCGCCAATGTGCATGACACGTTCTACATCATCGGCACCGCCGCTGGACCGCACCCGTACCCTGAACTCGTCCGCGATTTCCAGAGCGTGATCGGCCGGGAGGCGCGCGCCCAGATGCTCGCCCGCACCGGCCGCCTGCCCGATCTGCTGGTGGCAGCAATCGGTGGCGGGTCAAACGCCATCGGGCTGTTCCACCCGTTCCTTGACGATCCTGACGTGGCGATGCTCGGAGTCGAGGCGGCGGGCCACGGCCTCGACAAGGAACATGCGGCAAGCCTCGCGGGCGGATCGCCCGGCATCCTGCACGGCAACAAGACCTATCTGCTGCAGGACGAGGATGGCCAGATCGACGAGGCGCATTCGATCAGTGCCGGGCTCGACTATCCCGGCATCGGCCCGGAGCACAGCTGGCTGAAAGACGTCGGCCGCGTCGAATATGGCAGCTGCACCGATGATGAGGCGCTGGAAGCCTTCCAGCTGCTCTGCCGCACCGAAGGCATCATCCCCGCGCTCGAGCCCGCCCACGCCATCGCCCGCACCGTCGACCGCGCACGCGCGATGGACCGCGATGCAATCATCCTCGCCAACCTGTGCGGACGGGGCGACAAGGATATTTTCACCGTGGCCGAGGCGCTGGGGGTAAATATCTAGCATAGCCCTCTCCCCTTCAGGGGAGAGGGTTGGGAGAGGGGGATGCAGTGCGACCAAGCCTGTTGACCAAGCGCGCCAAGGCAATGCGCCTAGAGGCCACAGAACCCGAAATCAGGCTATGGCTTGAACTGCGCGCCAAGCGCTTTGCAGGTGTGAAATTCAGGAGGCAAAAGGTTATTGGAAAGTATATCGCTGATTTCGCTTCGCGCAGCCCAATGCTGGTGATCGAGATTGATGGCGATACGCATGATGGCCGTGAAGCTTATGATGCTACACGGACAGCTTATCTGGAAAGTGCGGGCTATCAGGTGCTGCGCTTTACCAATTACGACGTTATGACCGCTATGGAAGGTGTGTTGATGATGATTGAAGCGGCTTTGCAGGCCCCTCTCCCAACCCTCTCCCCTGAAGGGGAGAGGGCTAGATGACCGCCCGCCTTGCCGCCGCCTTCCCTGCTGACC
>NZ_JBGTFM010000409.1:0-2585 GCF_041747255.1 Blastomonas sp.
GGCGGCGAGGCGCGTGGCATCGCCGATCTGATCCCAGCCATTGGCGAAACCACCTTTCGCCGCTTTGGCTTTGTGCAAAGCGCGCTGGTCAGCCGCTGGGCAGAGATCGCCGGACCACGCTATGCAGCCATGGCCAGCCCCGAATCAATCGCCTTCCCGCGCGGTAAAAAGGCCGATGGCACGCTGCACCTTGTGGTCAGCAGCGCCACCGCGATCTTCATGCAACATGCCGAGCCCGAGATCATTGAGCGGGTGAACCGCTTTTTTGGCTATGGCGCGATTGCGCGGGTCAAATACCGCCATGGCGCGCTCACCCGTCCGCTGAGGCCCGAGCCGCGCCCCGCTGCTCCGCCGTCGCTCAAGCCGCTTGCGCTGGATCATCGGGATGGCCTGCGCGCGATTGCTGATCCAGAACTGCAGACCGTGCTTGAATCGCTCGCGCGCAGCATTGCCGCCAGTGAGGCGCGTGAGGCACTGGCGGATAGCGCGGCACCGTCCCGTGCAGCCCCGGTTCAGCTCAAAAGCGACAATCTAAAACCAGTGCGCCTGCGTGCGCCTGACCGCAATGATAAGGATATCATATGATCGCGCCGCTGCGCCGCCTGTTTGCATTCACTGCGTTTGCCATCACCGGCCTTGCGCTGGCATCGCCTGCCAGCCAGTCCATCGCCCAGAGTGCGCCCGACTGGACGAGCCGGGTCAGCCAGTCACAGGTTGGCGGCCATATCGCGGGTAACCCGGCGGCGGCGCGCAAGCTGGTCGAATATTTGAGCTATACCTGCCCGCACTGTGCCGCGTTTGAAGTGGAATCGCATGATGGCTTGCGTCGCGGGTATCTTGCCGACGGCAAGATGAGCTTTGAGTTGCGCAATTATGTGAGCAATCCGGTGGATCTGACGGTGGCGCTGCTGGCGCGCTGCGGTGAGCCGACCGAATTCTTCCGGCGGCACAAGGGTCTGCTCTTCAGCCAGCGGGCGTGGATGGCCAAGGCCAATGCGTCGAGCCGCGAGAGCAGGTTAGCCTGGTATGAGGGCGATATCGACGCGCGGATCAAGCGCATCGCATCGGACCTTGGCCTGTATGACGAACTGCGCCGCCATGCCCCACAGACAACCAACGCACAGATCGACATCTGCCTAGCCAACAAGGCGGAACAGGCCAAGCTGACCGCGATGACCAAATTTGCCACCGACCAGGTGAAGATTGAAGGCACGCCGAGCTTCACGCTGAACGGCAAGCTGCTTGCAGGGGCGTATGACTGGAAAACTCTGGAACCGCTGCTGGCAAGCCGCTAATGCTTGCGGTCATCAACTGATAAGGACCAGATATCCATGAAGCATTATGCCAGCCTGATTGCCCTGCCCGTGTTGCTCGCGCTTGGCGCCTGCGGCGGCGATGCTGACAGCGAGGGCGCTGCGGCCACATCGGGCGAGCCAATTGCCGAGATCGCTGCGCCTGCAGGGCAAAACTGGGCTGAAACTGTCACCAAGACGGGTGACGGCTATTATGTACTGGGCAACCCGCAAGCGCCGATCAAGCTGGTCGAATATGCCTCGCTGACTTGCCCGGCCTGCGCCAACTTTGCCGAAACCGCCTTTGCGACGATCCGCGACAAATATGTCGCCAGCGGCCGGGTAAGCTTCGAGATGCGCAATTTCGTGCGCGAACCGATGGACCTCACCGCGTCGCTGCTCACACGTTGCGGCTCTGAAGCCACCTATTTCGCGCTGACCGAAGAAGTCATGGCCAATCAGGAGGCGATGTTCACCAAGGCGCAGGCGATGGGTGAAGAGCGCTATGGCCAGGTGCTGGCGATGCCTGACGGCCAGCGCTATGTTGCGCTGGCGGAGGCGGTGGGCCTGACCGATTTCTTCGCGCAGCGCGGCGTCTCGCGCGATCAGGCGAACCAGTGCCTGTCGGACGTTGGGGCGGCGCGCGCGCTGGCAGACAACACCGGCAAGGCAAGCCGCGATGAGGGCATCCAGGGCACGCCGACCTTTTTCATCAACGGCCGTCAGATCGATTATTCCGGCTGGCCCGCGCTCGAAGCCGAGCTGCAGAAAATGGGAGCGCGATAGGCGCGAATGGATGACGGGGGGCCGAGCGAGAGCGGGCTGATCGAGGCGTTTGCAGGTGACCGGGGTGTGGCGCTTCCGCCCACCATCAGCACCCCGATGCGCTTCAAGCGGCTCAAGCTTACCGGCTTCAAGAGCTTCGTCGAGCCGGCCGAACTGCGCATCGAGGCCGGGCTGACCGGCATCGTCGGCCCCAATGGCTGCGGCAAATCGAACCTGCTTGAGGCGATCCGCTGGGTGATGGGCGAAAGCTCGCCCAAATCGATGCGCAGCGGCGGCATGGAAGACGTGATCTTCGCCGGGACCGCCACCCGGCCACAGCGCAATTTTGCTGAAGTGTCGCTGCTCACCGAGGTCAGCCGCGCGGTGCTGGCGGCGGTGCTTCCCGATGACGGCGAGCTTGAGGTCGTGCGGCGGATCGAGCGCGGCGCGGGCAGCGCCTATCGCGCCAATGGCCGCGATGTGCGTGCCAAGGATATCGCGCTGCTGTTTGCCGATGCCGCCACCGGC
>NZ_JBGTFM010000410.1:0-15170 GCF_041747255.1 Blastomonas sp.
CGCAAGCGCCCGGCGATAGGGCTCATCGGCGCGGCTGGGGGCGTTGTCGCCGCTGTTTTCTGCCAGCGCGAGCACCGCATCGGGGGTGGACGACAGGCCCGTGGCGATGCTCAGATCCTGCCCCAGCGCATGCACCGCATCGAGATAATGGACCAGCGCGGTCTCCGCCTGACGGGCGAGCGCATGGCGCAGCGCATCGGCGGTGACGAACGGGTTGCCATCGCGGTCGCCGCCGATCCAGCTGCCCAGCCGCAGAAACGATGGCGGGCGGTGGCCCAGCACCCGTTCCCAGCGCGCATAGAGCATCGGCAGCACCGGCAGGAACACCTCCTGCATGGTCGAGCGGGCGTTCTCGACCTCGTCGGCGACAAACAGGCGCTCGCTGCGCAGCGGCCGGGTCTGCCACAGCAGCGCCACTTGCCGCCGGATCGCGTCGTCGATCGGGTCACCGGCGGCGGTTTCGGTCGCGCCGCTGTCCTTGACCGCCATCAGCTCGGCGATCCGGTTCTTGTGATCGATCATCGATTTTCGGCGCACTTCGGTCGGGTGCGCGGTCAACACTGGCACGATCAGGCTGTGTTCGAGCAGAGCGGCAAGCGCCGCATCGCTGACGCCATGCGCTTTCAGCCGCGCGATCGCCTCGGCTACGGTCGCGCCGCTCTCCTGCGTCATGCCCTGGCGATCTTCGGCTAGGTTGGCGAGCATCGAAAACAGCATGAATCCGCGTACGAAATCCAGCGTGTCGTCAAGGCTGAGCGCGCCCAGCCCGGTATCGATGTCGTCTGCGCCATCGATGCCGCGATGCCGGTCGACGCTGACCGAGCGGATGTATTCGGTTTGGCGGAACAGCTTCTCGCCGCCATAGGCGCGGATGACATCACCAAGGATCCGACCCAGATAACGGATATCCGTGTTTTGACTGATTGGGCTGGGCAGGGCAGGGTTCTGGTCGGTCATTTGAGAATGCTGCGCTGCAAAATCTTTGGGGTCAAGTGTGCTGCGCGCCTGTGGCATCGACTTTGGCTTTGTCTCGAAATTGTCACGGGTTCATGAAAAGGGGGGTCGCTTAGGAGACAGTCTCATGACCCGTAGTTTTGCCGCCGCGCTACTTTTGTCCACCGCGATCAGCCTGCCGGTGATGGCGCAGGACGCCGCGCCCGAACCGACCGCCGAAGATTATGCGGCGCAGGGACGCGCGCAGCTTGAGGCGCGGCTGAATATCGCGCGCAACGAAGGCCAGGCGAAGAACCTGATCATCTTCATTGGCGATGGTATGGGAGTCAGCACGCTCACCGCCGCGCGCATCTGGCAGGGGCAGAAGGCGGGCAAGGATGGCGAATCCACCGAAACCGCGATGGACTCGATGCCCTATTCAGCGATCGTCAAGACCTACAGCCACGATTATCAGGTGTCCGATTCCGCCGCCACGGCGACCGCGATCGTGGCGGGCATCAAGACGCGTTCAGGCATGCTGGGCTTGAAGCCCGCTGCTATGCGCGGCAAGTGCGAGACTGCAGCGGGGCAGGATGTGCCGACGCTGTTTGAGCAGGCGGAAGGCGCGGGCAAGGCGCTCGGGGTGATCTCAACCGCGCGTATCACCCATGCCACAGGTGCCTCCGTCTACGCGCACAGCGTAGACCGGAACTGGGAAAGCAACGCCGATCTGCCGGCAGGCGCTGCGTGCAAGGACATCGCCCGTCAGCTGGTCGAATGGCCGCATGCCAAGGGGTTGAAGGTGGTGCTGGGCGGGGGCCGTGCGCCGTTCATGCCCAACACCCAGGCCGACCCGGAATATACCGACAAAAAGGGTAGCCGCACCGATGGCCGCGATCTGATTGCCGAGTGGAAACGGCGCAATCCCAAGGGCGATTATGTCTGGAACGCCGCGCAGTTCGCCATGCTTGATGGGACCAAGGATACTCCAATTTTCGGTCTGTTCGAGCCCAGCCATATGCAGTTTGAGGCCGATCGCGCCAAGGACAAGGCGGGCGAGCCATCGCTGGCCGAGATGACCGCGCTGGCGATCACGAAGCTGCAACGCGCCGATAACGGCTATGTGCTGATGGTCGAGGGCGGGCGGATCGACCATGCCCACCACGGCGGCAATGCGCAGCGCGCGCTTGATGACACTATCGCCTTTGACGAGGCGGTGGCGCGGGCGCTGCAAATGGTCAATCTCGACGATACGCTGGTGCTGGTCACCGCCGATCACAGCCATGTCTTTACCATCGCGGGCTATCCGCCGCGTGGCACATCGATCTTCGGCATGGCCAGCGTCACCGAGGATGGCGAGCCGATCACCGCCAAGGACGGCAAGCCCTACACGA
Source organism: Blastomonas sp. (assembly GCF_041747255.1). Lineage (GTDB taxonomy): Bacteria > Pseudomonadota > Alphaproteobacteria > Sphingomonadales > Sphingomonadaceae > Blastomonas. Next base: position 2,328 of record NZ_JBGTFM010000410.1, read on the forward strand.
CGCTCGGCTATGCCAACGGCCCCGGTGCCAAGGTGAACGAACCGCGCAACGATCCGTCCAAGGAAGACACCGCCGCGCTCAACTATCAGCAGCAGGCAACCGTCCCGACCGCAGGCGAAACCCACGCGGGTGAAGATGTGCTGCTCAAGGCAGCAGGGCCGCAGGCGCACCTGTTCCACGGCACGCTTGAGCAGCAGAGCATCTACCACATTGCCAGGCACATCATGGGGATGAAGTGAGGCTTACCCAGTCCGCAAGCGGGAGGGGCAAGGCGCAAAAATCTCCGATCCGCCGGAGCAACCCCCACTTAGCCTGAGCTCCGCTTAGCCTGAACCACCCATCGGTTAACCTCAGCCACTCCCCGCTCAGCCTGAGCCTGTCGAAGCCCCCGCGCTAACGGTTAGTCTTGTCCTGCGCCGTTTTTCGGCGAACGCCGGAATCCAGGGCGGGTAAAGCACAATCTGACTCCTGGGCCCCGGCGTTCGCCGGAGAACAACAAAAAAGAAGGCGAGCGGTTCAGCGTAGCCTTCACCAAGCTTGTGTATTTTATTTCGTGTAGAGTTGGTTTGCCCGGAGCAGGCGCCCACAAATGAGAGGGGCCGCCGGGAGCTTTCGCCCCCGTGCGGCCCATCACATGGTCAGCGGCCGGAAGTGCCGCCTTCGGAGTGGATGTCGCGCTCGCTACAAGCGCTTGCCCTGACCAGAGGGCAAACAGCTGTTAGCCGCGAACACTCCGAATGGACTTGACCGACCCTCTTGCTGAACCATGAGACATCGGATCACCTCCTTTCGCTATGTTGAAAACCAAGTGAAGGGCCATTCGCAAATTCTGCAGATTTCCGCAGGATTTGGCGATTTGTATTCCTTGCGACTCCGGTTGTGAATCATCCATGGGGTTTCAACAAGTCTTGTATTTATCTTTTTTTGCGTCATAATTCATGGCCCGCTGTGTTCTGCCGTACGCAACAGCTGGCGTTCCTCAAAAATCTGCGTCCCGGTCTGGCGATTGCACCTGCCAGGCGATATGGCGCGTCATGACCTCACCCACCGCAAAGCCTGTTAAAATGCGCGTTGACCAGCTGCTGGTCGAGCGCGGTCTGGTGGAAAGCCGCGCGCGGGCGCAGGCGCTCATTCTGGCCGGGCTGGTGTTTTCAGGCGAGCGCAAGATCGCCAAGGCGGGTGAGGCGCTGGCGGCAGATGCGCCGCTTGAGGTGCGTGGGCGCGATCACCCCTGGGTGTCGCGCGGTGGCATCAAGCTGGCGCACGCGCTCGATCATTTCAGCATTGATGTGCAGGGATTGACCGCCATCGATGTCGGCTCGTCGACCGGCGGCTTTACCGATGTGCTGCTGTCGCGTGGCGCACAATTCGTGTTTGCGGTCGACAGCGGCACCAATCAGCTCGCGTGGAAGCTGCGGCAGGATGCGCGCGTCGCGGTCCACGAACAGACCAGTGCGCGCATCCTCACCGAGGCGCAGATCAACTGCCCGATCGATATCGTGGTGTGCGATGCGAGCTTCATCGCGCTCGACAAGGTGCTGCCGGTGCCGCTGTCGTTCGTGCGCTCCGGCGGCTGGCTGGTGGCGCTGATCAAGCCGCAGTTCGAGGTTGGCCGCGACCAGATCGGCAAGGGCGGGGTGGTGCGCGATCCTGCATTGCATACTGCGGTGTGCGACCGGGTGATGGCGTGGCTGGCCAGCATCGACTGGCCCGTCGTCGGGCTCACGCAAAGCCCGATCACCGGCCCCAGCGGCAACATCGAATTTTTGGTCGCGGCGCAAAAGGGGCGCGAATGTTGACCCGATCCGGCACGGGTTTTGAATGGAATGCAGGCTGGCAAGGCCCGGACGAATCCGATATGCCCGCGTTCAACTGAAGGTTGTTTCAATGGAGAATCCGGGTCGATGAACGAAATTGCGTCGCCGATGCAATTGCGGCTGGTGTTCTTGCGCTGGGCCTTGTTGTTGGTGCCTTTGGTGGTGCTGCTGGGCTTTGGGGTCAGCGAATTTTCCGGCTCGGGTGAAGACAACCGCTGGTTTCAGGCACTCGAAAAGCCTGCAATCCAGCCACCGGGCTGGGCTTTTGGCGCGGCGTGGTCGGTCCTTTATGTGATGATGGGGCTGGCGCTTACTGTCGTCGTCACCGCGCGCGGCGCGCGCCTGCGCGGGTTGGCCATCGTTCTGTTCTTCATCCAGCTTGGTCTCAACCTGGCATGGCCGATCTATTTCTTCGGCATGCATCAGGTGACCGGCGGCTTTTATCTGTTGCTTGGCGTGCTGGCAGCGGCCTTTGTCACCACGATGGTGTTTGGCCGGGTGCGCGCGCTCGCCGCATGGCTGATGGTGCCGTATCTGGCCTGGCTGTGTTTTGCAGCGGTGCTCAACAAGCAGTTCGACCAGCTGAACCCCGATGCGGAAACATTGGTGGTGCCGCGCGAAGGCCAGCGCATCCAGCTGGCACCGCCCACTCCCTGATCGCTGGGGGCCAGGGCCTTGACGCACCGGACTTGCAGTTGCTGCAAACCGGCACCACATGCTATGGCACACTCGATTTTGGCGCAGGCCTTGCCCCTGCGATGGAGACAGACATGCAGAACAAATCAGAGATCGGCGGCGATTTCGCCAAGTTCATCAATGGCCTTGCCGGCACCGTCGCGGGCATGAGCCGTGAGGCGGGCGAAAGCGCGCGTGAACGGACCCGTGAGTGGATCGCAGGGCTTGATTTTGTCAGCCGCGAGGAATTTGAGGCGGTTAAGGAAATGGCGGCCAAGGCGCGCGAGGAAGCCGAGAGCCTGAAAGCGCGCATTGCCGCGCTGGAAGCCGCTGCGGCCAAGCCTGCCAAGGCCCCCAAGCCAGCAAGCGAGGCCCCTAAGTGAGCGCCGAGCGTTAACCTTATTTATCCACAGTTTTTGCACAGTCTTTGGCACAACCAAGCACGGCTTGGTGGCCCGCCCCATTGCGCGGGCACGCGCATCGGGGCAGTTTGCACCCGCGCAGGTTCGCGCGAAAGGACACGATGTTGAACGAACAGCAGCTTGATTTGGAACGCGAGGAAGCGGCTCCCGTCGATATGCTCGCGGCGCTGTTCGAGGCACGCGGCTGGCCGTGCGAGATGGTGGGCGACGATGAGCTGTTGACCGAGGTCAAGGGCAGCTGGACCAGCTATCAACTGCGCGCCATCTGGCGGCAGGAAGACAATGTCCTGCAGCTGCTCGCAATGCCTGAAATCCGGGTGCCCGATGACAAGTTTGCGCTGATCTGCGAGGCGCTCGCGTTGATCAACGAGCAGCTGTGGTTGGGCCATTTCGATATCTGGTCGAACAGCGGCGTGGTGCTGTATCGCAACGGCATCATGCTGGGCAGCGACGCGATGCTGGGGCTCGATCAGGCACAGCTCGCGGTCGAGGCCGCGATTGACGAATGTGATCGCTTTTACCCGGTGTTTCAGTTCATCCTGTGGGGCGACAAGACCCCGCAAGAGGCACTGGCCGCAGCATTGATCGATACCCAGGGCGAGGCTTAAAGAACCTAATAATGTCTAAGCCGTTCTCCGGCGAAAGCCGGAGTCCAGGGGTCAGATTGCACTGCATCCGCCCCTGGATTCCGGCGTTCGCCGGAAAACCGTGTATTGAATTGAGAGCATTTAGCGCCCATGATCGCCTTCCCCCAATCGCTCGTCGTCATCGGTTGCGGCAATATGTCGGGCGCGATGTTGCGCGGGTGGTTTGCGCAAGGGCTTGATCCGGCGCGCGTCACCGTAGTCGATCCATCCCCACGCGATCTGCCCGCAGGCGTCAATCACCTGACCGCCATCGATCATAGCATCGCCGCGCCGGACTGGCTGCTGCTGGGCATCAAGCCGCAGATGCTGGGCGATGTCGCGCCGCGACTGGCCGCGATTGATCTGTCACAAACGCTGCTTGTCTCGATGCTGGCGGGGGTGGAACTGGCCGCTCTGCGCAACGCAGTGCCGGGTTGCCGGGCGGTGGCGCGGATCATCCCCAACATGGGGGTGTCCATCGGCCAGTCGGTGACCGCATTGTTTGCCGAACCGTTGGACGAGGGTGACCGCCGCCAGCTGGAAAGCCTGTTTGCGATTCTGGGCATCGCCGAGTGGCTGGCAGATGAGTCGCACATGCACCTCGTCACCGCGCTCAGCGGGTCTGGCCCAGCCTATCTGTTTCGCTTCATTGATGCGCTGGGGCGGGCCGCGACCAACATGGGAATGCCGCACGATCAGGCGGCACGCTTTGCGTTGGCGATGGTGCGCGGCGCGGCCAACCTCGCCGATGCGTCAGACGAAAACCCTGCGCAACTCGCCGAGCGCGTTGCCAGCCCCGGCGGCACCACGCGCGCCGCGCTCAACGTGTTCGATGCCAATGGCGCGCTCGACACGCTGGTGGAAGCGGCGATGGCGGCAGCAGCCAAGCGGAGTGTTGAGCTCGGCGAATAGGCTCAATCGTGTTGGCTCAATCGCAGGGCAAATCGTAAAATGCGCGGATGATCTGCCAGGCTTCGTCAGCGGTTTCGACGAATTTGAACAGGTTCAGGTTGCCGGCGGAGATCACGCCTTCTTCGGCCAGCGCCTCGAAATTGACGACGCGGCTCCAGAAATCTTTGCCAAACAGAACGATAGGGATTGGCTCCATCTTGCCGGTCTGGATCAGCGTCAGCAGTTCAAAGAATTCATCGAATGTGCCAAAGCCGCCGGGGAAAACCGCCACCGCGCGGGCGCGCAGCAGAAAGTGCATCTTGCGCAGCGCAAAATAATGGAACTGGAAGGACAGGTGCGGAGTCACATATTGGTTGGGTGCCTGCTCATGCGGCAGCACGATGTTAAGGCCGACCGAATCGAAACCCGCATCGGCGGCGCCGCGATTGGCGGCTTCCATGATCGAGGGACCACCGCCCGAACACACGACGAACTGCCGCTTGCCGTCTTCGACAACGTTGCAGGTGCTCGCCAGCCGTGCCAGTTCGCGGGCCTGATCATAATATTTCGACTTGGCAACGAGCCGCTCGGCAACGGTCTTTTCTTCCGGGGTGCGCGCCGCCTCAACCAGCCCCTCGGTTTTGTCGGGCGCAGGGATGCGGGCCGAGCCATAGATCACCAGGGTTGAACCGATGCCCGATTCCTCCAGCAGCATCTCGGTCTTGAGCAGCTCCAGCTGAAAGCGCACCGGGCGCAGCTCCTGCCGCAGCAGAAATTCGGTGTCGAGAAACGCCAGCCGATAGGCGGGATCTTGTGTTTGGGGGGTATCGTGCACTGCGGCTTCGGCAGTGCGGGCGTCTTCATCAGCGCGGCGAAAGCGCGGCTGTGTCAGTTCTTTATTTGTCATTGCACGGCAATTAGGGGGGCAGGCGCTTAACGGCAAGTCCCTTGGCTGCTCATGTCGACATGCAGATGGTCGTGATGCGCGGAGTTATACTCCGGCCCGAGCACGGTGCCAAAGCGCTTGCAGGCGCTGGCGTGGACGGTGCGCAGGAAGGCGCGTTCCTGCGCCGATCCGTTCCAACCCTGCTTGACCGTGATGCGCCGGCCGTCGGCGAGCACGAAGGCGGCGATATCGATCGCGTTGGCATGTGCGTGCTGCGACATGCGCGCCGACCCGGCAATCGTGCGGCAACTATAGCTGCCCATGGTTTCGATGCGCACCAGCGGGCTGCCCAGCATCTGTTCCGCCGCGCGCGCGACGCCGAACTGCGCCCATCCGGCAAAGCGCTGCGCGAGTTCGCACTTGACCGGCCCGATGTTGCTGATTGCCAGCATATCGCCGCCGCGCGTTGCCTCGCTCAGGTTGATCGCGGTCAGCCGCACACTGCCCAGCTGCGTGCAGCCGCCATCGAACATCTGATCGGGCACGGGTGTGAAGCTGACGCGTTGCTGGCTGAGCTGGCTGATGCACTGGCGGGTTTCGGGGCTTCTGGTGATTGCCGGACCCATCGCAGGCGGCGGCGGAAGACGGTAGGTAGCCGGCGCGGGTATCGTCGCAACCGCGCGGCCCTCCGGCAGCACACTGCAGCCGGCCAGCATGGTGGCGAGCGCGGCGATCAACGCCATGCGCTGCAGCTCGGGCGAAAGGCTGTTGCGGGTGAATCGTGGGTCGCCATCGCGCACGTTGGCGGAATATCGCGGTTGCCTGGCCCGATCGTCCAAGCAGGCTTTGACATAGGCGGGCACCGGATTGTGCATGTCGTCTGCGCCTGGGATATGCTCGGTGCCCTGTGCTACAGGCCCATGTGGCCCTGCTGGCGGGGGCGTGGAATTGCAGGGGTTGAGGCTGGCTGCGGTCATGCATTCTTCATAGCGGAGGGATGCTTAAAGGTCGCATGATGGGGATGGTTAACGCCGGATCAGGACATTGTTGATAACGGCTCGCAAAAACCATTGCATCCAGAGCCTGCATTGCCTAGCTCTGTGCGTGGCAGCGCACTGAGCAGCCGGTTGGGACCCAAGATGCTTCGCTTTCTAAACGCATTGCCATTGTTCTGGGCCATTCTGGCGATCCCGGCTGCGGTGATGCTGGTCACGTTCGCGCGAGACCCGGTGACCGCGTTTGATCTGGTGCATCCCAGCGGCGAATTTTCGGTGCGGATGATGATCCTGGCGATGATGGTTTCACCATTGCGCGCGATTTTCGGTCGGCGGCGCTGGCTGGACTGGTGGTTGGCGCGCCGCCGATCGTTGGGGGTTGCCGCCTTCGGCTATGGGATGCTGCATCTGGTCTTCTATCTCTACGACATGGGCGACTGGGGGCAGATCGCGGAAGAAGCGCTGATTTTCAGCATCTGGACAGGCTATGTCGCTTTGCTGATCTTCGCCGCGATGGCGTTGACCAGCAACGCTGCATCGCAGCGCGCGCTGCGTCGCAACTGGAAGCGGCTGCAGCGGCTGGTCTATCCGGCGGCGCTGCTGATTGCGCTGCACTGGATCTATGTCGATGGCGAATGGCAGGACATGGCCATGCATTTAGTGCCTTTGCTGGTGCTTGAAGTCGCGCGGCTGATCATCATGTTCAACAAGCGTTCAGGGCGAACAGGCCAGCAACTGGCACCGCGCTGAACCCAACAGGAAAGAGCACGACCTATGAAGTTTTCTCAGGCCATGATGGCAGTTGCCGCCGCCACCGCGATGCAGTTTGCAGCCAGCCCATCCGCTGAAGCAACCGGCAAGATGAAGTGCGAAGCCGGGCCCCAGTCCAGCTGGAAGAGCCGCAACGACCTTGAAGCCAAGCTGAAAAAAGATGGCTGGAAGGTCAAGAAATCCAAGGTCGATGGCGGCTGCTATGAAGTGTATGGCGTGACCCCCGAAGGCCAGAATGTCGAAGCCTATTTCCACCCGGTGACGATGGAAAAGCTGCTGGTCGCGCAGCGCGGCAAGATCATTTTCAAGAAGTAATTCCGCGCCGCTCTGTGTCTTAGTTACACAGGGCGGCGGTTTTCATTGTCCGTCCGGCGATTGGTGATTGCCACTCAAGCGAATCACCCCTAGTGCCGTCGATGGGCCACGCGGTCCCAACGCCGCGCGTGCTCTCTGTAAGGAGAGACTTTTATGACTGATACTGTTGGTGCGGGCACGGCTGTGCTCGCCAAAAAACCTGATACCCTGCCTGCACGGCCGCATTTTTCATCCGGCCCCTGCGCCAAGCCTCCGGGCTGGTCGCCTGCAAGCCTTAACACCCAATCGCTCGGACGTTCGCACCGCTCAAAGATCGGCAAGGCGCGGCTGCAATATTGCATCGATCTGATGCGCGAGCTGCTGCAGCTGCCCGATACCCACCGCATCGGCATTGTGCCCGGGTCTGATACCGGCGCTTATGAAATGGCGATGTGGACGATGCTGGGCGCACGGCCAGTGACTGCGATGGCGTGGGAAAGCTTTGGCGAAGGCTGGGTCACCGATGCGGTCAAGCAGCTGAAGCTCGACCCCAATGTCATCCGTGCCGATTATGGCCAGCTGCCTGATCTGGCGGCGGTCGACTGGTCGCACGATGTGCTGTTCACCTGGAATGGCACGACATCGGGCGTGCGCGTGCCCAACGGCGACTGGATCGCCGAGAGCCGCGAGGGCCTGAGCTTTGCCGACGCCACCAGCGCGGTGTTCGCCTATGATTTTCCGTGGGACAAGATCGATGTCGCCACGTTCAGCTGGCAGAAGGTGCTCGGCGGCGAGGGCGCGCATGGCGTGCTGATCCTCGGCCCGCGTGCGGTCGAACGGCTTGAGACTTATACGCCCGCATGGCCGCTGCCCAAGGTGTTCCGCCTGATGGCAAAGGGCGCGCTGGCCGAAGGCGTGTTCAAGGGCGAGACGATCAACACCCCGTCGATGCTGGCGGTGGAAGACGCAATCTTTGCGCTCGAATGGGGCAAATCGGTCGGCGGTGCGGCGGGCATGATCGCGCGCAGCAACGCCAATGCCGCTGCGCTTGATGCCATCGTGCGGGCGCGCCCATGGCTCGGCCATCTTGCGGCTGATCCGGCCACGCGCTCGACCACCAGTGTCTGCCTGACCGTCGATGGCGCGGACGAGGCGTTCATCAAGGCGCTGGCCGGGTTGCTCGAAAAGGAGGGCGCAGCGTTTGACATCGCCGGATACCGCGATGCCCCGCCGGGCTTGCGCATCTGGTGCGGCGCGACCGTCGATACCGCCGATATCGAGGCGCTCGGGCCATGGCTCGACTGGGCGTACGCTGAGCTGACTGCCTAAGTCCTCTCCCCTTCAGGGGAGAGGGAAGAGCCGCGCAGCGGCGAAGGGAGAGGGGGCCGCCCTCTCGAGTTTTTCATTCATCAATAGGGCCGGGTGTCGAGGTCATTCCCCTCTCCCCGGCCCTCTCCCCTGACGGGGAGAGGGAGACAAACATGCCAAAAGTACTCATTTCCGATAAAATGGACCCCAAGGCCGCGCAGATCTTTCGCGAACGCGGTTGCGAGGTTGATGTCATCACCGGCCAGACGCCCGAAGAGCTGATGGAAATCATCGGCCAGTATGATGGTCTCGCGATCCGCTCATCAACCAAGGTCACACAGGCGATCATCGATGCGGCGACAAACCTCAAGGTCGTCGGGCGCGCAGGGATTGGCGTCGACAACGTCGATATCCCGGCAGCATCGGCCAAGGGCGTGGTGGTGATGAACACCCCGTTCGGTAATTCGATCACCACCGCAGAACACGCCATCGCGCTGATGTTTGCGCTCGCCCGCCAGCTGCCCGAAGCCGACGCTTCGACACAGGCCGGCAAGTGGGAAAAGAACCGCTTCATGGGTGTCGAGCTCACCGCCAAGACGCTGGGTCTGATCGGTGCTGGCAACATCGGCTCGATTGTTGCCGATCGCGCGCTGGGCCTCAAGATGAAGGTCATCGCCTTCGATCCGTTCCTCACCCCCGAACGCGCGGTGGAAATGGGCATCGAAAAGGTCACGCTCGATGATCTGCTGGCGCGCGCTGATTTCATCACACTGCACACCCCGCTGACCGATCAGACGCGCAACATCCTGAGCAAGGAGGCGCTTGCCAAGACCAAGAAGGGCGTGCGCATCATCAATTGCGCGCGCGGTGGGCTGATCGATGAGGCGGCGCTCAAGGAGGCGCTCGATTCGGGGCAGGTCGGGGGCGCGGCGCTCGATGTGTTCGCGACCGAGCCGGCCAAGGAGAGCCCGTTGTTCGGCACACCCAACTTTGTTTCAACCCCGCATCTGGGCGCATCGACCAGCGAGGCGCAAGTCAACGTTGCCATTCAGGTGGCCGAGCAGATGGCCGATTATCTGGTGAAGGGCGGCGTCACCAATGCGCTCAACATGCCCAGCCTGTCGGCTGAGCAAGCCCCCAAGCTGCGCCCGTATATGGCGCTGGCCACCAATCTTGGCGCACTCGTCGGGCAGCTTGAGACCGACCGGGTGAAAAGCATCGCCATCGAGGTCGAGGGCGCGGCAGCCGAACTCGACATCCGGCCGATCACCGCTGCGGTGCTCGCCGGGTTCATGCGCGCCTTCACTGACAGCGTGAACATGGTTAACGCGCCGTTTCTTGCCAAGGATCGCGGGCTTGATGTGCGCGAAGTGCGTCACGAGCGCGAGGGCGATTATCACACTTTGGTGCGCGTATCGGTGGTGACCGATGATGGCGAGCGCTCGGTCGCCGGCACATTATACGGCAATGCCACCCCGCGATTGGTCGAGTTGTACGGCATCAAGATCGAGGCCGATCTGGCCGGGCACATGCTCTACATCGTCAACCGCGATGAGCCGGGCTTTATCGGGCGACTGGGGTCAACACTGGGTGAGGCCAATGTCAATATCGCTACATTCCACCTTGGCCGCCGCGCTGTAAAGGCCGGGGGCGAGGCGGTGCTGCTGTTGTCAATCGATGGCGCGGTGGCGGAACCGGTGCTGTGGAAGGTCTGTCAGCTGGCCGGCGTCAACAAGGTCAAGAGCCTGAGCTTTTCATAATGTCGCTGGCGCGTTGCCGGATTGTCCGGCAGCGCGCCAGCGGCCTTATGGGCGACGCAGGCTGTTTACGCCAGGGCGATAGGTCTCGCGCACCGGGCGGAACCGGGTAAAAACATGATTTTTCAATGGCTTGTTAACCTCGCCATCCCAATCGCCTTTGTCGAAGGACAGGTTTTCAACCGCGTCGGTATCGATGGTCATGTCTGATGTCAGCGCTGCGCCAAAATGGCCGTTGCGGACCCAGCGAATTTCAGCTTCAAAGCGGCCAAAGCCTTCGCGGGCAATGTCGATCACGTCACCGACACGAAGCTCGGCAAAACACCGGCCGCCCAGACCGCCGCGCGAAATGTTGCGGATAACGGCGTCGCTGCTGCCGAAGCGCTCATGAAACACGGTGACCTTCATCAGCCGGTTCATGCGCGGATCGCGCTGCGGGTCGTCAGCAGAGCTTGATGCGGGCATTGCAGCGACATCATTGATGTCGGTCGGTACACCCTTCTTGCCAAATGCCATTGTGTTTCATCCCGTTGCCAGTTGAAGTTAGCATCAACATGTTAAGCGACGGTAAAGTGTATCCTGCGGCATTGGGGTCCGCGATATTGGCTGGCTTGGGTGCGGTTTTGGCCTAGAATTTTACTGGTTGGCCATGAGCCGATAGTCGCTGATGAAGACACCGAAACACGCCTTGCCTTTGAGGGTCAGTGCGACATAGGTGCGCCGCCTGTCCGACCTGTCGGGTGCCAGGTTGACATAGCTCTTTTCGCGCAACTGATGGATCAGGCGCAAGGCTGTGCTTTCCGGCGCCTCGCTCCGTGCGCACAGGTCACTCATCGAAAGTTGCTGACCGCTGGTGTCTGCCACCAGCAGTTCGAGCAGCATGTCCCATAATGCATTGCGCAGCTTGAGATCAGCGAATGTCTCGCTGCGCAGGCGATTGATCTGCTGCTCGCGCATCACCACTGGGATTTCGGATAGTGGCTCCGGACTGGCCGCGGCAGTGTCTGGCACAAAAGCCCCATTGCCGTGGTCTGGCAGTCTATTGGCCCCGGTTCCGGGTCCTGCATTATAATCAAAATGTTTCATCTGCGGGTCTCCTGCAGGCAGCAACGCGTCGAAACGCGCAGCATGTGACTTTGCGTCACAACCATGGAATGTGAATTCGCGTGCGGACCCTTGCGGTTTTATTGTGTTTAGCATGCAGCTAAAGCGAGCAATCACCACCCCGAATTTTGGGGGAGAGGCACAATTTTTTACTTGTTCTGGAGGAGTTGTTCGCGTCGGACGCCACGAGTGAACGTTAATCGACGACTTCATCGAGGTTGAAATAGCCTTGTTTCAGAGCCTTCAGGACGAGCTGTGCCCGGTTCGCGACACTCAGCCGCCGACGTGCGTCTGTCAGATATTCGCTGACCGTCTGATCGGAGATGCCAAGCACGGTCGCGATTTCCCAGCTGGTCTTGCCGCGCGCAACCAGCTTGATGCACTCAATCTGGCGCGGTGAAAGACGTTCACCGGTCTCAGCAGATAGCCTTGGCAATTTCGTCAGCCACAAGGTGCGCGCTTGCTGCGCAGCGGCAATGCCGATCAGTTGCGCCATCATGAAGGTGCGGCGATCCAAAGGTCCGTTGTTTAACACCACAAAATGCACCGAAATGGTGGGCATGTGGGGCAAGTGGCTGGCAATTGTGCAGCCAGAAGCAAGCCCAAGATTGCGGGCCTCCTCAAGATATTCGCGTTGCTCTCTGGTCAGCGGAATGATCTCTTCCAGATCAAGCCAGCGGACCGCGCCGCCACGACGCTGGCATGCGGCCAGGACCGGACCAGACAGAGCGTATTCACGCCGCAGGAAAAGATCACGCCACGCCTGCGGATAGTTGTTGATGATGTCGGGCTGCATCAGCCCAGAAGACGCATGCGCATGTTGCGCGATAGCAACGTGCGCCAGCCCGATCGTGTTCGCCCCGGCCAAGGTCGTTTCCAACAGAGCGTCGAGTCTGTTTGCACCGGCGATATTGGCATGTACACTGTCAATAAATTCAAATGTTGGCATAAGTCGGGTATAGAACTCAATTTTCAAAGATTAAATATAAGATTTTGTGCTGCAAGCTTTTTAGCAAGTCAGAACGACTGCGTAATAATGAAAAAAATTTACGAAAACCGAATTAGCTGCGCTTCGGTCGACGCACGTCAGAATATTCGGAAAATCCCGGCGAGCAACTGCAAAATCAAAAAACTGTTCGATTATGGATGAATTTAAAAGCAACCGCTGGTCGGATAGTCACAGCCAGCAGGCAATGCGATGCCAGCTTAGGCGCCCGGCACTCCCAGCGCGGCGGCAGCTTCCCTGATGCGGCGCTGGTCGGCCGCGTTGTTGCGCTTGGCCGCGCTGGCATCGCGC
>NZ_JBGTFM010000411.1:0-8916 GCF_041747255.1 Blastomonas sp.
CGGCCGCCGCCGCGATAATCGCGAAAACCGTATTTCTTGTCATAGGCATAATCGGCATGGCCGGGGCGATAGCTTTGCGCGACCTCGCTGTAATCCTTGGATCTTTGGTCAACATTCTCGATCATCAGGCTGATCGGCGTGCCGGTGGTGCGGCCTTCGAATACGCCCGAGAGGATACGCACCTGATCGGGCTCTTGCCGCTGCGTGGTAAAGCGCGAGGTGCCGGGGCGGCGCGCATCAAGGAACGGCTGGATGTCAGCTTCGCTCAACGCCAGCCCCGGCGGGCAACCATCAACCACCGCGCCCAGCGCCGGCCCGTGGCTTTCGCCCCAGGTGGTGAAGCGCAGCACGCGGCCAAAGGTGTTGAAGCTCATCGGCTATTCCAGTCGTCCAAACGCAGGTGCATAATCCGCGCTGCCGCTTTGCGGGATGGCAAGGCCGGTGTCCAGATACAGCGCCATGAAATGCACGCCGGAAAAGGACGAGACAAAGGGCGCGGCGCGCGCCGGATCAAAGCCGAAGCGCGCATAATAATCGACATCGCCCAGCACGAAGCACGCAGCATAAGCCTCGGCGCGCAGGATGTTGAGGCCATGCTCGACCAGCTTTGATCCGACACGGTTTCGCTGGTGGCCGGGCAACACGCCGAGCGGTGCCAGCCCGGCACAGCGCCAATGGGCGGTGTCGGCAATCACATGCATCCAGCTGAAGGCGATATGGCCGATGATGGTCTCGTCCAGCTCTGCGACCAGTGAGACCAGCATGTCGCCATCGGCCTCAAGCATCCCCACCAGCCGTGCCTCGTCCTCTGCGCCGAACGCAGCGCTGTGGACCGCGAAAATGGCGTCGGCATCGCCGGGCAATGCCGTTCGGATGTGCATCAAATGTCCAGCGCAATATCCGGCGCGTCTTCCTGCTTCATTCCGACGACATGATAGCCCGCATCGACATGATGCGTTTCGCCGGTCACGCCCGATGATAGATCCGAACACAGGTACAGCCCCGCACCGCCAACGTCGTCAATTGTCACGTTGCGGCGCAACGGCGCGTTATATTCGTTCCATTTAAGGATGTAGCGGAAATCGCCGATGCCCGATGCCGCCAGCGTCTTGATTGGGCCGGCCGAGATCGCGTTGACGCGGATGTTCTCCCGCCCCAAATCATTGGCGAGATATTTGACGCTCGCCTCAAGCGCTGCCTTGGCGACGCCCATGACGTTGTAGTGCGGGATGACCTTTTCTGCGCCATAATAGCTCAGCGTCACGATCGATCCGCCGTTGGGCATCATCGCGCGCGCGCGCCTGGTGACCGCGACCAGAGAATAAGCCGAGATTTTCATCGTCATCAGAAAGTTCTCAAGGCTGGTGTCGACATACAGGCCGCGCAGTTCGTTCTTGTCAGAAAAGCCGATGGCGTGGACGACGAAATCGATCGTCGGCCAGCGGCTCGCCAGAGTCGCAAAAGCGCTGTCGAGCGCCTGCATGTCTGACACGTCACACTCGAAGGTAAAGTCGCTGCCCAGCTCAGCCGCCAGCGGGATGACCCGCTTGCCCAGCGCTTCACCCTGGTAAGAGAATGCCAGCTCCGCGCCATGTTCAGCGAGCTTTTGGGCAATCCCCCAGGCCAGTGACTTGTTGTTGGCCAGCCCCATGATCAGGCCACGTTTGCCCTGCATCAATCCGCTCATATCTCTATCCTCAATGGTCATGCTGCGGGCGCCTTTGCCCCGCCCTGGTTGCGGGCCAGCGCTGCGTTCAATTCCGCCCCGATTACCATGGCAACGCCGATGAGGAAGAAGAAAATAAGACTGATCATCACCCCGGCAAGGCTGCCATAGGTCAGATCATAGTTGGCAAAGTTGCGCAGAAAGGCAGGCATCAGCCCCAGGCTGACCATCCACCACAGGCTGATGAACAGCGGCCCAGGCCAGGTCGGAAAGCCTGCCCGGCGGCAGTCAACCGGGGTCAGCAGCCTGAACAGCAGGTACAGCATCGCGAACAGGACCGTGAGCGTGAGCAACTGGCCGAACGCCACAATCGCCATCGCCTGACCCGGAAAATTGATGCCGATGGTGATGATCTGCGACGCGCCGACCAGCATCACCTGTGTGCTAAGCGCCAACATCGATGCGATCACGGTCAGCACAATCATCGCCATTGATCCCAGCCGATAATGCCAGAACGGTCGCTCGCCGGTGGTGTTATAGGCGCGGCGGATAATCATACGGATCGCTTCGACCAGGCTGCCGGTTGTCCACAAACCGACAATCACCGCGAGCCACAGCAGGCCGCCGCTGCGCGCGACCATTGCCGCCTCGACCGGCGCACTCATCGCCGCGCCGACACTGGGCGGCAGTGCGGCGAGAAACGCCTGCACAGCATCGCTGCCATAGTCGCTACGCCCGAAGATGCCGCCGAGCGCCGCTGCCACAATGAAGAACGGGAAGATGCTAAGCAGCGCCAGATACGCGAAATTGCCCGCCAGCACTCCGCCATGCTGCACGACGTTACCGATCACCTCGCGCGCAACCGCGAGCGAGGCCGGGAACCATCGTGGTAGGCGCATTTTGGTCAAGGCAGCAATTGGCTGCGGGGGTCGAAGTCCGAAGTCCAGCCCTCTACAAATTTTGCCAGCGCGGCATCGCTTTCAGGCAGTCGCACCTGCAGTTCGATAATCTGGTCACCGCGCGCGCCGGTCTTGCCGTGAAAGCCCTTGCCCTTAAGGCGCAGCTGCTGACCCGAATTGCTGCCCGGTTTGATCTTGAGCATGACAGCGCCGTCAACCGTCGGCACGCGCACCTGGCCACCTGCAACTGCCTCTTTCAGGCTGATCGGTAGGTCGAGCCGGACATTGTCGCCATCGCGGCGGAAAAACCGGTGCGGCCTGACCTCGATGGTGACGATGCCATCGCCTGCGCCGCCAGGCCCGGACTGGCCCTTGCCGTTCAGCCGCATCTGGGTGCCGGTTTCCACGCCATTGGGCAGCTTCAGGTCAATCGTCTTGCCATCGGCAAGCGTAATACGCTGGGGCTTCAGCGCAGCAGCATCGGTGAAATCCACAGCCAGCTTATAGGCGACATTGGCCCCCTTGGGCGCGGATTGGCGTGTGCCCGGGCGATAGCCGCCGCTCGCACCGCCGCCAGTAAAGCCGCCGAACAGCCCATCGAAAATGTCCGCGAAATCAACGCCATCGTTGCCAAAGCCTGAAAATCCCGCGTTGTCGTTGCCCCGGCCCTGCGGTCGGAAACCCCCGCCACTGCCGCCGCCAAAACCGAAGGGCGCTGCCGGGTTGCCGTCGATATCGATTTCACCGCGATCAAAGCGGGCGCGCTTGTCCTTGTCGGACAGCAGGTCATAGGCGCGGGTCACTTCGGAAAAGCGCGCCGCCGCCTCTTTGTTGTCCTTGTTGTAATCGGGGTGCAGTGCCTTGGCGAGCTTGCGATAGGCGCTCTTGATGTCCTTGTCGCTTGCGCCCTTGGACACGCCGAGAATTGCATAAGGATCAGCCATGAATGTCGTCGCCATCGTTGGTCAGGAGGTCCATTGTTGCTGAATTACAACAATAATTGGGGTTGGGGCAGGGGGTATTTCAAGTCGGGATGAGATGAGCCGAGCGTGTGCGCAATAATACTGCGCGTAGCACGATATAGATCGCCAGCCCCAGCGGCCCGGCCATGAAGGTGGCGATCAGGATCGGTGCCTGGATCAGCCGCCCTTTAAGATCGTTCAACCCATACGCATCGGCGTTGCGCGCAATCCACAGGCCGACAAACAGATCGAAACACAGATAATGCACCCAGCCAATGGTGACACCCGCATCGCTGCTGAAAATGCTGCGCACGCCCGCGATGGTGCTGAAGTCCGCACCGCCGCCGCCGGTGGGCACGACGCCGCTGAGCACAAGCACCAGCCCGGCCGCATAGCCCAGCGCGAGCAGCAGGATGGGGCCGAAGAACAACGCGCGCACCACGATCTCGCGGCGCGGGGCGAGGATCAGTACGCCCCAGGCGACCAGCGCCACCAGATTGGCGATCCCGAAAATCTGTTCCCAGGCCAAGGCTATTCCTCTGTTCATTGCGATGCCGCGCCGCCATATAGGCGGTGCACCGGGTGCACTGTCTTATCGCATTAAGGCAGTCAAGGAAACCATCCCATGGGTGCCGCAGGAAGATGCCATGGCCGATGATCCATTTGCGCTGTTCGATGAGTGGTTTGCGCGCGCGCGCGAGACAGAAGTTAATGACAGCAACGCCATGGCGCTGGCGACAGCAGATGCGCAAGGCCACCCATCGGTGCGCATGGTGCTGCTCAAGGGCCACGGGCCGGACGGGTTCGTCTTTTACACCAATTATGAGGGGCGCAAAGGGGGCGAACTGATTGCCAATCCTCATGCTGCGCTGCTGTTTCACTGGAAGTCGCTGCGCCGCCAGATCCGCATCGAAGGTGCGGTTTCGCCTGTCGATGACGCCACCGCTGACGCCTATTTTGCCTCCCGCTCGCGTGATTCGCAGCTGGGGGCATGGGCATCCGACCAGTCGCGGCCCTTGCCCGAACGCGCGATCTTTGAGGCGCGCTTTGCCGAAGTGGAGGCGCGTTTCGCCGAAAAGCCCGTGCCACGCCCGGCGCACTGGTCTGGCTTCCGCGTGGTGCCAACGAGGATCGAGTTTTGGGAGGATCGCGACCACCGCCTGCACCATCGCCGCCTGTTCACGCGCACCGATACCGGTTGGACCGAAGGATTGCTTTACCCATGACCGACTTGCCCGAAACCCTGCCTTATTGTCATATTGACGCCTTTGCCGACCGCCCGTTCACCGGCAATCAGGCGGCGGTGATGCCGCTCGCGCGCTGGCTGGACGATTCCACGCTGCTGGCGATCGCGGAGGAAAACAACTTCGCTGAAACCGCATTCATCATGCCCGACACCGGCAGCGCGGCGGATTATGCGTTGCGCTGGTTTACGCCTGCGGTGGAGATAGCGCTGTGCGGTCACGCAACACTCGCGGCCGGGCATTTCGTGTTCGAACAGGGCTTTGCGGGCGATACGGTGCGCTTTGCGACGCGCAAGGCGGGTGTGTTGAACGTAACCCGCGATGGCGCGCTGCTGTCGCTCTCGCTCCCCGCCTATCCGCCAAAGCCCGCGCCCTTGCCCGAATGGACGGCGGCTCTGGGCGCGCGTCCGGCGGAATATCATGTCTTTCCGGGTGGCTATCACGTGTTGCTGTTCGATCATGCGGATACTGTGCTGGCGCTGGCCCCCGATATGAAGGCGCTCGCCGCGCTTGGCGATCACCAGTTCATCTGCACCGCACCGGGCAAGCAGACAGACGTGCTCAGCCGCGTGTTCGTCCCCGGAGCCGGCGTGGATGAAGACAGCGTAACCGGATCGGCCCATGCGGTGCTGACCCCGTTCTGGGCGGCGCGACTGGGCCGCAGCAGCTTCACCGCCTATCAGGCCAGCAAGCGCGGCGGCCATGTCCACTGCACGCATAGTGGCGACCGCGCCGTGCTGGGCGGCAGTTGCGTGACAGTGGTTGAGGGCATTTTCCGGCTGCGGTGAGGGGCGCGTTTACGCTGAACCGGGCTGTTACCAAAAAGAGCGGACCAGCCGTTCGCGACCCCTTTTCGGTCGTTCAATAGATGAGCTGGCGGTCACTTATCCATCGTGGGCCTGCTCCGAGGGCCAAACTCAACAAGAATAGTCGCGGCCGTCTAAACAATAAGAGTTGGGACCAGTTTGCTTGGCAGTGGGAAGATATGGAGAATCATGTCGCCGGGTTCGTGGGTGATCATCAGTACTGTAAGCAGCGCGATGAGTCCTACGGCATACACGAGTCTGTGTCGGCTCGCGGGGATATAGAGAATTCCTAAGACAATGCCGCTCACCATCACAAGGAGCGTTATGTACGCTAGGGGTTCAAGGTCTTCGACGCCACCCAAAGCTACTCCCAGAATAGCGCCGAAGAAAATGCTCAGACCGTTCAGGGCCGCTTGATATTCCTGTTCACTGGAAGTGAAGATCGCCTTCAAGCGTCGCATGCGTAACCCCTTGAATTCCCGATCCCAATGTGCAGGGTAGCGATGAAATCGCCCGTTATCCTCCCACTTTCAGACTTTCGCAGTTTTACGTTCACGGACCTACTTACAGATCAACTCGTCGCGCCGCAGTGTGGGCGAAGATTGCCTCCCGAGGAAACACCTTGCTTTCTGCGGTAGCAGGAAATCGCTGGTCGAGGGGATGCTTCGGTTGCGCTGAGCGGATCAGGCAAAAGCTACATCAAGCAAAGGCAACAACCGCTCTCGGCTTTGGCGGCGTGATCCTCTTAACCCTGATCATCAGGGCAGCCGCCTGCGCACGGGCAAGATCATGCGCCGATTGCATGCGCAGCAGCGTCTTTAGAGATATGCCGAACGCGTTCTCAAAGCGGATCGCCATTTCAGGCGACAGGCCGGACTTGCCATTCAGGACATTGCTGATCGCAACCCGCGTGACACCCAGATGCTTAGCCGCATCGCTCTGCGTCAGGTCATAGGGCTCATTAACGTTGCGCCGGAGCCGGGGGCCGGGGTGGACCGCAAAGCTGTTGTGCAGCTTGATCGCCATCAGTGATAATCCTCAAGGTCCAGATCTGCGATTGTCGCATCGTCGATCTCGGGGAAGGTCAGCCGCCAGTCTCGTGACGGTCATTGCAAATGCCCCTTTGCCGTCACCGTCCTTACACCAAACCGGGCCAAAACCCTAACCCACCGGAAACAGCACCGCGATTTTGCCAAGCTGGGTTTCAACCGGGTCAAGCACATCGTCCTGCGTCTTGCCCAGCCGCACCATCGTCAGCCGCTGGCTGGGGCTGACGATGACGAACTGGCCAAGATGCCCCTGACACGCAAAGACGTCGGCGGGGAGCAGATCAGGATACAGCACCTTGCCGCGACCCGCAGGCCGGGGCTTGTTCAGCCAGATATGCCCGCCATAGGCCGGCTCGTTGGGCGAGGATGTCGTCATGAAATCGACCCAGCCGCGCGGCAGCACCTGGTTGCCGGCAATCGAACCCTTGTTGCGCAGGAACTCGCCGAACTTGGCCCAGTCGCGGGCGTTGGCCTGGATGATTGATCCGCCGATCATTGTGCCGTTGGCGTCGAATTCGGGCACCATCGATGTGATACCCAGCGGCTCGAACAAACGCCCGCGCATGTAGTCGGTCATCGCCCGGCGGCGCACATCGGAGTCCTTGCTGTTGGTCAACCGGCTGGTGATGATGTCGCTCAAGATAACGCTGGTGTTGGTCGAATATTCAAACTTTGCGCCCGGCTCTGCCTCAAGCGGCTGCGCGGTGGCATAGGCGGCCATATCGTCGCGGCCATCGAGAAACAGCATGCGCACCTCGTCAGACTCATACGGCGGGCTGCCCGCTTCGGTGTGCTCCAGCCCCGATGCCATATGAAGCAGATGGCGCAGGGTGATCGCGCCGCGCGGATCGCCGGGGCGCTGCCATGCGGGGACCGGCGCAGGTGCATTGAGCGCCAGCCGGCCATCGGTGACCATCAGGCCGATCAGCACAGCGGTGACGCTCTTGGCCATCGACCAGCTGATGAAGCGGGTGTTGCGGTCATAGCCCGGCGCATAGCGTTCAACGACAATCTCGCCGCCGCGCATGATTACCAAAGCGCGGGTCTCGGCCATCTCGTCGTCTTTGAACAGGGTGTCGATTTCGGTGCTCAGCGTGGGTGTCGAGACGCCGGGTATTTCGGCAATCATCGCCTCGCCGGTGTTTGCGGCCTTGCCCGGCGCGCCGTAGAGGCTAAAGCCGCTTGCGGTGATGATGCCGGTTGCGGCAAGGGCGGTGAGGATGCGATGCTTCATGGCCGTATCCATCGGGCAGGTGAGGACCAATGGCAACTCGAAATATGATGTCTGGCGCGCGATCTGGCGGCAAGCTGAAATGGGTGCTGTTGGTGCTGGCGGTGCTGATTGTGGCGGGGCTTGTCTATGCCTGGCCCATGATGCGCGCCTATAGCCAGACCGGCGCGGCTTATTCGGCACGGGTGGTGTGTTCGTGCCGCTATATCGGCGGGCGTGACCTCACCGATTGCCTGAAGGACCTTGAGCCCGGCATGGAGATCGTCAGTGTCGCCGAAGCCGATGGCAGCAAACGCATAAACGCCAGCGTGCCGCTGATGGCGAACGAGAGCGCGGAGCTGCGCGAAGGCTATGGCTGCGTACTGATGACCCCGCAAGAACGCGACGCGGCAAAGTAAGCGTTTTTAAAAGCTGAAGGTCAGTTGACCATAGCCATAGCGCGTGTCGCGGAAGCGGGGCGCATTGGGGGCTGACCTGCGGACTGCACCGTTGGTGAGCAAGGCCGTGCCCGCCTCGATCCTGACGCGCTTGTCCACCAGCCAGTGGCCGATCCGCGCCTCAAGCATATGGCCGACAAACCGCCCGGCTTGGCCGCTGGCATCGGCGAGCGCGGTGTTGCCAAAGCGGTCGCGGCGGCTGTGCAACCAGGTCGGGCGCCACAGGGCCATTACGTCCCAGCCTTTGGCCGGGGCCGCCTCGAACCTTAGCCCAGGTGCGACGATGTTGGTGCGGGCGAGCGGGCCGAAAATGCCGGTGGGGCCAAGCTCCCAGCGCCGCGCCCCGAACAAGGTATCGAATCGCGAGAAGCGGCTGGAGCGGGGATCATCGCCGCTCGCGATATCGAACATGGCGGACATGCGTGGGCGAAAGGCCAGATCGAAGCTTCGCCCCAGCTCAGCGTGAAAGAAATAGGCGCGTACATCCTGGCGCGCAGCATCAGCGGCGGTCGAGGCGCGGATCGTGCCCAGCTGCAGCGCGCCTTCCGCATCGATATCCCAGTGCCCCGGCTGTGGGGCGCGGAAAAGCCGCGCGCCCGCAGTCATCAGCTGGCGGTTACGC
>NZ_JBGTFM010000412.1:0-1729 GCF_041747255.1 Blastomonas sp.
ACGTGCGCGCCCTCACGCATGTTGCCGACGCGCTTCAGTCCGAACCAGCTGGTCATGCCGGGAATGCCCAGAATGCCCAGCCACAGCGAGCGCGGCAGGCCGTTATCGGGCAAGGCCGCGATGAAGCCACGTCCATCGCCAATGCTGTGGCTCGCCCAGCCGCCGCCGCTGGTCACACAGGTGCCGACCGGAAAGCGCGTGTTCCGGCTTTCGATCACTTGCCCAACGACAAAACCGTCGATCCGCCCGCCCGGAGGAATCGGCGGCGCATAGCTCGCGCCGGTCGCCGACAGCCGCGAACGCACCCCCGGATCAACCGAAACCAGCCGGTGTTCGACCAGAAACTGATGCTCCTTAAGCGCCGGGATCTCGCTTTCCGTAACGGCAAAATCATCGGGTTCGGGGAGCCCGGCAATCGGCGCTTTGAGCACCACGCTGCGCATCATCGCCATGCCGTCTTCTCCTGCAAACGTTCTTGATTTTCAGCAAGTCTACAGATCGATGGCGGCAGGCAAAGGGGGTAACTTGGCTTTTTCTGCGCTGGCAGCGTGGCAGCGACTGGCAAGTTCCGGCGGGCAATGTTAACGCACAATTTCGCAACCGCAGTGCATGGGTGCGGCATGAGGCAAGGCAGGCGCAAGAGGCGAACAATGACCGGCCCTTCAACATTTTGGGCCCAGACCGCATCTTGGGCGGCGCGATTGCGACGAGGTGCCATGCGCATGCTGTGCGGCGGCGCTTTGGCGGTATTGGCGGGGTGCAGTGCCAGCGACAGCTCGCCGCTGGCAATCTCGGTGATCGATCCGTCGCCCACCACCAACATCGATGCCGCGCGGCTTCAACCCGCAGCCCGCTATCTGCGCACCGCGACGTCGCAGGGGCTGGTGCGGCTCGATGCACTGGGGCGCATCGTGCCTGCGCTCGCCGAACGCTGGATCATCACCGATGATGGCCTGAGCTACATCTTTCGCCTGCGCAATGCGCGCTGGGAAAACGGCGATGCGGTGACATCCGATCATGTCGCGGCCGCGCTGCGCCGCCGGATCGAGATCGAGACCGGGAGCGCGATTGGCGCGGATCTGGCCGAAGTGCGCGACATTCGCGCGATGACCGGGCGTGTCATCGAAATCCGCCTGCTCGCGCCGCAACCCGACATGCTGCGCATTCTGGCGATGCCCGAGCTTGGCATACGCCGCAGCGGGCGCGGCACCGGCCCGTTCCTGGCGGATCGCCGGGAAGGCTGGACGAAGCTGACCGACCGGTCAGAAGATGACCGCGACCCAGAAAATCGCCGCCCGACGCGCACCCTGATGCTGCGTGCCGACCCCGCAGCCAAGGCGGTGGCGCGCTTCAAGTTGGAACGCACAGCGATTGTGCTGAATGGCCGGTTCCAGCACCTGCCATATCTGAGCGGCGCGGAAATTCCCGACAACGCCGTGCGTGCCGATCCGGTGATTGGGCTGTTCGGCCTGCTGGTGGTTGATGCCAGCGGTTTTCTCGCAGTGCCGGCCAACCGCGAAGCCATTGCCATGGCGATCGACCGCGAAGAGCTGCTGACGCCGCTGGGGATCAGCGCCTGGCAAACGATGACACGGATCGTGCCCCTGGGGCTGGACAGCTATCAACCGTTGCTGGGTGATCGCTGGGCCGACATGTCGCTCGACGAGCGACGGGCGCAGGCGCGCGGCAGGATTGCGCGCTGGCGGCAGGGCGATGGCACGCTGCCGGT
>NZ_JBGTFM010000413.1:0-1701 GCF_041747255.1 Blastomonas sp.
GACGCTGCCGTGCCACCTTATCTGTCACAACAGAACTTCACCAAGATCGCGGCGCGGGCCCACCGCGTTCTGGCGCTGAACCAGTCATTGACCGATCATCTTGCCACACGCGACGAGGCGACGCTGGACGCCTATGTTCTACTCGATGCACAAGATTGGATGAGCGATGCCCAGTTGTCCGCCCTTTGGGCGCAGATCACCCGTACGGCGCGCCCCGGCGCAAGAGTTCTCTTCCGTACCGGCGGAACCGCGGATATTCTACCGGGCCGTGTCCCTGCCGCGTTGCTGACGCGCTGGCAGTATGACGCAAAAGTTTCGGCACAGGCATTCGCGCAGGACAGATCGGCAATTTACGGGGGCGTGCATCTGTATCGCTTTGCTGAGTGATACGGATGAACACCGCAACTCATGCTGCCCTGATGGACCGCACCTACCGTCACCAGCGGCGAATATATGATGCGACGCGGGCTTTTTACCTTTTGGGACGGGATCATCTGATCAAACATCTCGCTCCTCCCAGTGGTGGGACTGTTCTTGAAATCGCCTGTGGCACGGGCCGGAATCTGCAGCACATCGCACGGCGTTATCCACAAACTACACTGTACGGGTTCGATATATCAGAGGAAATGCTGAGCAGCGCGCGTGCCAAACTTGGCGACCGTGCCGCTCTGGCCTACGGCGATGCCTGCGAATTCGACTCAAAGGCTTTGTTCGGGGTCCCTCATTTCGACCGCATCATCTTTTCTTACAGCCTTTCGATGATTCCTGACTGGACGCGCGCTCTGGATCAGGCATTGGACCATCTGGCCACAGATGGCAGCTTGCATGTGGTGGATTTTGGGCGGCAACACCACTTGCCGACATTGGCACGACGGGGGCTGAATGCGTGGCTCGGGCGGTTCCATGTGACGCCCCGCCATGTCTTGCCCGGGTTGCTTCATGATATGGCCACGACCCGCGGGCTCGCGCTGCACTACAATGATCTGCATGGAACCTATGCGCAGCACGCCATCATGGGTGCAAACCCAGCGTGCTAAATGGCGGATGAACTGATTTGTAGCACCAGACTCAGCCGTCGGATCGGATCACACCGACGGCAACGGCGTTCAAGGGCGAGGCCGACGCGGCTTGCAACTGCACGGCAGAGGCGCGGCACTGTCGGACCGGATGAACAGGCTTTTCGGCACCGCGCACGTGACAGACCGCCCGCCACGTCAAAGACCCCCATTCGCGGCCACCAGATTGCAAAATGGCGGTGTCATATGTAAAGGTGGCGTCCGCCCGACCGCTGCCGCGCCTGCTTGCCGCTGCAATCCGCACAATACCCGCCAAGGTTCCCCGTTTTGCGCCTTAAGCCTACGGGTCAGGACCACGTGTTATGGCTTTCATCATCTTAGCGGTGTTGTCATATCACCGTAATGCACCGGACCCAGCGGCTTCTCGCACGAAAGGACAGTCAACATGAGCATCTCAGTGAACGGTGTGACGCGCCGGTTTGCAGGTAAATTGGCTGTCGATGCGGTGACACTCGATATCCCCCAAAGCACGTTTTTTGTCGTGGTCGGGCCGTCCGGTTGTGGAAAATCCACGTTGTTGCGACTGATTGCCGGTCTGGAAAAACCCGATGCAGGGACGATCGCGCTGGATGGAAAGGCAGTCGCCGGACCGGGGCTGCACGTTGCGCCGGAAGACCGCAGCGTC
>NZ_JBGTFM010000414.1:0-10293 GCF_041747255.1 Blastomonas sp.
CCAACGCCGAGCAGACCGACGCCAACAGTTTCGAGCCGCTTGAACCGCGTGCTGACGCGTTCCGCAACTATCTCGCGACCAAGCAGAGCGTGAAGACCGAGGAACTGATGCTCGATCGTGCGCACCTGCTGGGGCTGTCGATCCCGGAGATGGCGGTGCTGGTGGCAGGCCTGCGCGTGCTGGGCGCCAATGCGGGCAATTCCACCCACGGTGTGCTCACCCAGCGGCCGGGCCTGTTGACCAACGACTTCTTCGTCAACCTGCTCGACATGAAGACGGCTTGGAAGGTCGTGGACACCAGCGGCGATGAAGAGTTCATCGGCACCGACCGCAGTACTGGCGGGCAGCGCTGGACCGCGACGCGCACCGATCTGGTGTTCGGGTCAAACTCGCAGTTGCGCGCAGTCTCAGAAGTCTATGCCGAGCGTGGCAACGAGATGAAATTCGTCAAGGACTTTATCGCCGCCTGGACCAAGGTGATGAACGCCGACAGATTTGACATCGGTTGATCAAACATGATGATAGCCAGTTTATTCGTGTCTGGACGCTATTTCAACGCCCCTCACCCGCAAGCGTAAATGCAGCCCAGGCGCCGGGGTGAGCGAACTCCAGTTTGTCATTCGTATTGCGTATGTCTCGCATGGCATTTTGCAGCGCCTTGGCGCGGCTTTCACCAATCTGCGTGCGACGTAGTGCATTGACCGTAAGCTCGGCCGCGACGCTGTCGTAAACTGGCCAGTGGCTAACGAGCAAGCTGGGTGCGCCAGCGTAGAAGAATGCGCGGGCGAGGCCCGACAGGCCAGCCTCGCCAGCCTTTCCTGACGGCGCTGCGGTGTTGCATGCTGAGAGGATGACCCACTCCGTGCTGCGCAGATCAAGCTCAAGGACTTCGGATACGGCAAGATAGCCATCGTCCTTGTTGGTGGCCTTGGCAGGCGGGGTGAACACCAATCCCGGTTCGGCACGCGCGCCGCTCTCGCTCGCAGTCAGCCCATGGGTGGCAAGGTGAAGGGTGCTAACCGCGCTCAGGTCAGTCTCGCGCAACGCGGGTTCCGTCATATTGCCTACCAGTCGGATCGCGTTGACCGAGGCGCCAAGCATGGTCTGCACCGCGACAAGTTCCCGCGCCGTGCCGGGCAAGCGCGCCAGTTTTCGAAGCGCTACGGGATCCATGAGCGGCGCGCCGGCATCGGTGACGCCCTGCCCTGCCAGCAGGGTGGCATCAGGCGGCCGCAAGCTAGCACTGCGCGCTCCGCGCGTTTGTGCCACGCCGCTCAGCAGCGGATCGCCGAAACCGGCAAAGCCAGAAGCCTTGGCTCCACTGGGGTTGCGCTTGCTCGAGGCGCTTCGCTGATTGAAGGTTCGTGAACTTAGATGCTTTCATGCCAAACCTCCTTGCCCAGCCAAGGAAATCTAAGGTCGAAAACTCTAGCCGCAAATGGTCCAAAATTCAGGTGGCAGAGCATTCATGATGGATGTTTGATGGGTTGGCAACGTGTCTGGGGGCATGCCCCCAGACACGTTGGCCGGCGAGCTCGGCGGGCAAACTATTTTATCCTCGCGAGAAATTCGAAACATCGCCAAACCCGACTTGTCACGCCTTGCCGCAACTGGCCGCCTGGAGTGATCGCAGCGGAATGCGCTTGGCCGCACGGCTCAGCACAAAGTGCCACGTTCCAATGGCAGAGCCCAGTCATCTGGTCCACTGCTCGATGTGCAGACTTTGCGGAACGAACCGCATTGTCCTGTCGATGCCGAGTCCCGACGACCCGCAGGGTTAATCCATCATTGAAAGACGATCGGCGCGGCCCCCTTAGCGGGCGCGAAACTGTTGGAGCTGGCGGGAAGGCTGGCAGTGGTATTGTAGCGCGCAACGGCATCATCAATCGCCCAACTTGCTGTACGGTCCGCCACGGCCACCAGACATCCGCCAAATCCTGCGCCGGTCAAGCGCACTCCGCCTGCGGTTCCAAGCGCTTCGGCCACTAGCCCGACCAGCCGGTCAATCGGCGGCAGCGAAACGTCAAAATCGTCAGCGAGCGAGCGATGAGCCTCCGCCAACAGCGCTGCCAAAACAGCAGAATCCCCCTGCGCCAGCGCCAAAGCCACCGGCTCAACCCGCGCGATTTCCGAAACGACATGGCGCGCACGAGCAAAATGCACATCGTCCAGCCACCCGCGCGCGCGTTCCAAAGCTTCGGGGCTCAGATCGCGCAATGCTGCAACGCCATAATGCCGCGCCGCCGCTTTGCATTCCGCGCGCCGCAGATTAAAGGCGCTGCCTGTCAGCTCACGCCGCAACCCAGTGTTGATCACGGTGATGACGAGGGACTCGTGGATCGGGATCGGCATATGTTCAAGCGAACGACAATCAAGCAGCAACGCATGGCCTGCCGTGCTGGACGCCGATGCCATCTGATCCATGATCCCACAGGCACAGCCGACAAAGTCATTCTCTGCAGCCTGCGCCACCTTGGCGAGCACATCGGGTGAAAGATTGAGCCCGGAATGCTCCGCACAGGCTAGCGCCACCGCTACCCCGAGCGCCGCCGATGACGACAACCCCACGCCAATCGGCACGTCACTAGCAATCGCGATGCGCGCAGGCTTTAACCGGTGGCCGCGACCGGCCAACGCGTGCACCACACCGCGAACATGGTTCCGCCAGTTTTGATCCGCGCGCACGATCGGCGCATCGAGCGAAAAATCATCGCGCGCACTGCCCATCTCGGCCATATCCAGCGCCGTTGCCTCAAACAGGTTTCCCTCCCCTGCTCCAAGCGCGACGATAGTCTCGCGGTCGATGGCGCAGGGCAGCACGTAACCAGCATTGTAATCGACATGCTCGCCGATCAGGTTGACCCTGCCTGGTGCGGCAAAAAAATGCGTCGGCTCGGTCCCGTAAACAAGCTGGAAGCCTTCCCGTGCCCGGTCGATCAGACGTTCGCGGCGATCCATCATGCCTCCCGTTGCGCCAAACGATAATGCACCACGCCGCTGGCATTGCGCAACATCTCAGCCGCGCGTTCGGGCGTGAGATCGCGCTGCGGTTCGGCCAACATTTCATAGCCGACCATGAATTTGCGCACACTCGCCGAACGCAGCAGCGGCGGATAGACATGCGCGTGGAGCTGCCAGTGAGCGATATCCGGCATGCCGAAAGGGGCCTGATGCCAGCCCATCGAATAGGGAAAGCTGGTCTGGAACAGATTGTCATAGCGGGTGGTCAGCGCCCTGAGGATGGCCGCGAGGCTATCGCGCTGTCCATCGGTCAGTTGCGGCATCCGCTGCACAGCAAAGCGGGGGAGCAGCAGCGTCTCGAACGGCCAAGCCGCCCAGAAGGGGACGATGGCGAGCCAATTGTCGTTGATCTCGACCATGCGCTCACCGCTGGCCGCTTCGCGTTGGGCGACATCGACGAGAAGAGTCCCTTCGTGCGCTTCGCGATACTGGCGCTGGTGATGATCCTCCTGCGCAACCTCCTGCGGCCAGTGCGCTGTCGCCCAGACCTGCCCGTGGGGGTGCGGGTTGGAACACCCCATCATCGCGCCCTTGTTTTCGAACACTTGCACATTGCCAAATCGCGCCCCGAGCTCGGCAGTCTGATCGGCCCAGCAATCCACGACGCCGCGCAATTGCTCAAGGGTCAGCAGGGGGAGCGACTTGCCGTGATCGGGCGAAAAGCAGATCACCCGGCACACGCCTGCCGATGCCTCGGCCCGGAACAGCGGATCGTGATCGACTGCGGCCGGCTGATCCTTTGCCAGCGCGGGGAAGTCATTATCGAACACGTAAACGCCCGCGTAATCCGGGTTGGCTTCACCGCCGACGCGGGTGTTGCCGGGGCACAGGAAGCAAGCCGGATCATAAGCGGGCGGAAGCTGATCAGGCGGGCTAACCTCGCCCTGCCACGGCCGCCCCATGCGCTGCGGCGAAACTTGCACCCAGCTTGCAGTCAGCGGGTTATAGCGCCGGTGCGGACGAGCAAGATTGATGGTCATACCGCCACTTCGCGCGGGCGGCTCCAGGCCAGTTGCGCCCGATTGCCCAGCACAAACCGGTTGACCGCCAGCGAAGCCAGTAGGCTGGTCACCAGCGTGATCACCATGAAGTGGATGTAATGCAGCGTGATGATCCCTGCCGGGCTGAGGTGGAAAGTGAACAACCCATACAGCACCACGCCCCACACCACTCCGGCAATCGCCGCTGGCGCGTCGACATTGCGGAACATCAGCCCAGCGATAAACGCTGACAGGATCGGCATGGACAGCAACCCGTTCAATTGCTGGAGCAGGTTGATGATGCTGGTGGCAGTTTGATACATTGGCACCAACAGCACTGCCACCACCGTCAGCAGTATCGAAACCCCGGCAGCCAGCTTCCAGTGGTTCTTGACCTCCCCAACGAACTGCTCGTGGAAATCGACCGCATAGAGCGCTACCGAGGAATTGAGCACCGCGCTGAAAGTCGTGATCACCGCCGCCGCCACCATCGCGGCGAACGCCCCCGAAAGCCAGGGGGGGAGGATTTCTGCCACCAGCCGGCCGTAAGCCGCATCGCCAATGTCACCGAACAGCTTGAACGCGACGATGCCCGGGATCACCACAATCGGTGGCACGATCAGGATGCGGATCAGCGCGGCAACCATCACGCCTTTCTGCGCCTCGCGGATCGAGGGCGCGGCCATCGCCTTTTGGGTGAGGTTCTGGTTCGTTGACCAGTAGAATATCTGGATAAAGATCATCCCCGTCAGCAACGTGGGCCACGGGATCGGACTGTCGGGCCCGCCAACCATGGTAATGCGTTCGGCAGGAACACCGGTGACGATATCCCAATCCACCGCAGCTAATCCCAGCACCACGATTAACATGGCAAGGCCCAGGATGCCAACCCCGGAATAGGTGTCCATCACGGCAACTGCACGCAATCCACCGAGCACCGCATATCCCGCTGCAATCACAGCCAGAATCGTGGCAAAAAACAGCAGCGGCACACCCTGCCCAAACAGCGACTGCATGAACAGGCTGCCCGAATAAAGTGCGGCCGGCAGATAGATCAGCACATTGCCTACCAGAAACAGGCCCGCAACCAATGTACGGATGCTGCGCCCGCCATAGCGCTGTTCCAGCAGCTCGGTCACGGTGGTACAGTTGTTGCGATAATAAACTGGCACAAACACAAACGCGAGAATCATCAGGCCGAAAAACCCCGCAATCTCCCACCACGCTAGCAACAGCATTTGATTACCGTTCATCCCGACGAGCTGATCAGTCGACAAGTTGGTAAGCGTGATTGACCCGGCCACGAACAGCCACGACAGTTTGCCACCCGCCAGATACACGTCCTTGCGTGAACCATCATGCGCGCTGCGCCGGATCGTGAGCCAGGTCGCAATTCCAACAGCGGCGGTTAGCCCAATGCAGACCGCAATCTGAATCATGCTGGCAACTGGTATAGTGGCGATCATTGCACGCTTTCCCCGCACGTTTGACGCGGTTACAGCGGATTGGCGAGGGCCTGGCAAGCCTGCGGGCAATATTCATCACCGAGACCGATGGGAGTGAGTTTTGAGCGAAGGTCCAAGCTTTGCAAGGCTCGATGGCGAACGCACCAGCGCGATCTGGATGCAGCGGAACGATGCGCTTGAATGCCTTTATCTTGGACCGCGGCTTGCAGAGGATGAAGACCTTCACGCGCTCGCCCAAGCCAGCGCCCGTGCGGGCCACGAAAACCAGCCCGATGTCCAGCCGACCGGCGGCTTACTACCCGACCTGAGGACAGGCTGGCGCGGACCGCTTTTGGTTGGCTTGAGCGAGTCTGGCAAGACGGTGCATCCGCGCTGGGCTGGGCTGACGCTACAAGAACATTGTGAGGCGGACCGTATCGAGGCATCTTGGCATGATCAGAGCCTTGGACTTGCGCTGTCGATCAGCTGGTCGATGCGCGCAGGAGACATCATTGCTGCCAAAACGAACATCTGGAACACCGGTGAGCGCGAATTGATGCTGACAAGGTGCGCCTCGCTGCTGCTTGCGCTGCCGCACGGCGTCGATCACGTCACCCACTTTGCTGGGCGCTGGGCCGATGACATGCGGGCCGAACGTCTGGCGATCACGCGGGCAGGCCTCGGGTGGGTGTCACGCGGTGGAAAATCGGGCTTCGCGGGCGGCGACTGGCTGGTATTTGACGATGCGCGCACCGGCGCGTGCCTTGGCTTTCATCTGGCGTGGACCGGGGATCACGAGGTTCGGATTGCGCGCGATGAAGACGGGCAAATCACGCTGCTTGCGCAAGTGCCACCCGATGCGCTTGGCTTCCCTGCGTTTATGTCGCCCGAGGCGCTGTTTGCATGTGCCAAGGACGCGGACGCCTTGACCCATGCCTTTCATGTTCACGCCCGTGCGTGTCTGGCGCAATCGACGAGTGCAAAAGTGAACCCTGAGCGCATTCGCAAAGTGCATTTCAACACCTGGGAGGCATGCGGATTCGATTTCGACGAGGCTCGGCTGATGCGCCTTGCCGAGGACGCTGCAAATCTGGGCGTAGAGCGCTTCGTGCTCGATGATGGCTGGTTCAAGGGCCGCAGCAGTGACCGCGCCGGTCTTGGCGACTTGATCGCGGACCCGCAGCGGCTTCCCCGTGGCCTTGGCCCGTTGACCGACCATGTCCAATCGCTGGGCATGGATTTTGGCCTTTGGGTGGAGCCGGAAATGGTCTCACCCGACAGCGACCTTTACCGCGCCCATCCCGACTGGTGCTTCCATGAGCCGGGGCAGCAACGCCCGACTGAACGTGGCCAACTGGTGCTTGACCTTGGCAAGCGCGAAGTCGCCGACCATTTGTTCGAATGCATCGCGCGTCTGCTGCGTGATCACGACATCGCCTATCTTAAATGGGACCATAATCGGCGCCTGTTCCCGCCGGGCGCGGGGTTGGAGCAGGTTCATGTGCTGCACGCGATCTGGGCCCGGCTGCGCGATCAGTTCCCCGACACCATGATCGAAAGTTGCGCAAGCGGGGGCGGACGGATCGACATGAGCCTCATCGGGCTGTGCGAACGCGTTTGGCCGAGCGACAATAACGATCCGATTGAGCGCGTGCGAATCATGCGCGAATGGAGCCGCTTCCTGCCGCTTGAGGCACTCGGCAACCATGTAGGGCCTTCGCCCAATCCGATTACCGGACGAAGCACCGATATGGACTTCCGGGCCAAGGTCGCGCTGTTCGGGCACATGGGGGTCGAAGCTGACCCGGGTGTAATGGAGACAGCCGAGCGTATGTTGCTGGCGGCGCATATCATGCTCTACAAACAATGGCGCCAAGTGCTGCATTCGGGCGCGTTCTATCGGCTGGATCATCCCGATCCAGGCATCTTCGCGCAATTGGTGACAGACGGGGCAAAGGTATTGGCGCTGGTGGCCCAGACCACATTTTCCATCGACTTCGAAGCCGCGCCCGTTCGCCTCAAGGGGCTCGATGCTGACGCGCCCTACCGCGTAACGCTGCCTGAACCGTGGCCTAGAAAGGCCCGGCACCGCATCGCCAATCCTGAAATCTGGCGCACAGGCATAACCCTGTCGGGCGCAGCGTTGATGCACCACGGCCTCGCCCTCCCCCTCACCCATCCCGAAACCGCATGGCTAATCGCACTGGAAAGACTGCCGCAATGAAACTTGGCTGCTGTTACTATCCTGAACATTGGGCGGAAGACATCTGGGCCGAGGATGCGATGCGCATGGCAGAGATGGGCCTCACGCTCGTACGCATCGGCGAATTCGCCTGGAGCCGGATCGAACCAGAGCCGGGCCGCTATGATTGGGGTTGGCTCGACCGGGCAATCGACACGCTCGCGCAGGCGGGGCTGCAAGTGATCCTTGGCACGCCAACCGCGACTCCGCCCAAGTGGCTGGTCGACACGATGCCCGATATGGTCGCCATCGACGAACAGGGCCGTCCGCGCGGTTTCGGCTCGCGGCGGCACTATTGTTTTTCGCATCCCGGTTACCGCGCCGAATGCGCACGGATCGTGGCTGCGCTGGCGGAACGCTATGGCCAGCATCCTGCCATCGTGATGTGGCAGACCGACAACGAATATGGCTGCCATGACACTGTGCTGAGCTTTTCGGATGCCGCAGCCGCCGCTTTCCGCGTCTGGCTTGAGGCCCGTTACGGCACCGCCGAAGCGCTCAATGCCGCGTGGGGCAATGTGTTCTGGAGCATGGAGTACCGCAGCTTTTCCGAAGTCGATCCTCCAAATCTCACCGTGGCCGAAGCCAATCCGGCACATTGGCTCGATTATCGCCGGTTCGCTTCGGATCAGGTCGTCAGCTTCAATCTGGCGCAAGCGGCGATCCTGCGCAGTGCGGCACCGGGCAAAGACATCACCCACAATTTCATGGGTTTCTTCACCGAATTCGACCACCACGATCTCGGCCGCGATATTGATGTGGCGATGTGGGACTCATACCCGCTCGGCTTTCTCGAACAGTTCTGGTTTTCGGTTGACGAGAAGCGCGCCTATCTGCGGCAAGGCCACCCCGATATTGCCGCCTTCCACCATGATCTCTATCGCGGGTGCTCGAAAGGTCGCTGGGGGGTCATGGAGCAACAACCTGGTCCGGTGAACTGGGCGCGTTTCAACCCTGCGCCGCTGCCGGGAATGGTTGCGCTGTGGACGCTGGAAGCGGCAGCGCACGGAGCGGAGTTGACCTCCTATTTCCGCTGGCGACAGGCACCATTTGCGCAGGAGCAAATGCACGCCGGCCTGCTGCGCCCCGACAGAACCGATGCTGAGGCGGTAAACGAGGTGCGCGCCGCTGCCAATGTGCTGGCCGACATCGGCGCGCAGGCGACTGCGCAGGCCAAGGTTGCGCTGGTGTTTTCTTATGACGCAGCATGGGTATGCAGCATCCAGCCACAGGGGCAAAGTTTCCGCTATCTGGAACTTGTGTTCGAGTGGTACTCGGCGTTGCGAACGCGCGGGCTTGATGTCGATATCGTCGCGCCGGAAGCTGACCTGACAGGATATCAGCTGGTGTTGATCCCCTCTTTGCCGATCCTGCCTGAAGGCATTGTCGAGAAAGTCGCGTCCTTGACCTGCCCAGTGCTGCTGGGGCCGAGGTCAGGCAGCAAAACCTCGAACTTCAGCATTCCCGATGGCTTAGCGCCGGGCGATCTCAAGTCGGTGATCGCGCTCACCGTCACCAGAGTCGAAAGCCTGCGAGACGGGGTGAGCGAGCCTGGGGATGGTTGGTTGGTGACCCGATGGCGCGAGGATGTGCAAAGCCACTTCGTGCCCGAGTTCGCCGACGCCGCGAAGCGGGGTGTCGTTTATGCCAGCGGCACCGTGCGTTATTGCGCGATCTGGCCCGACCGCGCCCTGCTGCGGTTGCTCATCGAGCTTATGGCGGGAGAAACGGACCTCCTGCTGCTTGACCTTCCCGAAGGCATTCGCGTGCGCAACAGCGCCAGCCACAGCTTCACCTTCAACTATACAAACGACGCCGTTTTCGTGCCGCATATTGGCAAGACGCTCGTCTCCGCGAACTGGCACATCGCTCCGCGTGACTGCTGATCGTCAGTCATCAACTGAGCAGAGGCGGTGGTCTTGCCAGTTTAATCACAACCAGTCTCCGATTGGCCGAGCGCCCCCCTCCTGCTTTTCGCTGTCTCTCAAGGCAGTCATCGTTGACCTGTAGGAACGCAGACCGTGGGTGGTGATTGTCTCAAGCGAGCATGGCCTTCATCGGGACGCATTCGCATCGAATGCGGCGAAATGTTGGAGATGCGGCGTTAAAAATCTAACCGCCTGATGCCCGAACGCCCAGGCCACGCTTTACCACAAACGAAGCAGTCGCCAGTTTGTCGGCGGCCAAATTGCCGGGAAGTGCTGAGGGCTGCGCCGAGCCTGATACATTCATATAGGCGGCTTCGGGGTCGTTTGCTGACCCGCAGGAATTTTTCGAAAGCGGGGCAAAGCCGCCATTAGCGGCCCGATCTGAGCCGTGACGGCTTCCGACCCAATTGTCGCCGTTCGCGGCACTGTCTGCAAACGACTGCTTTGGAGAATTCCGGACGTTCCAATCAACCTGCTCGAATTGAACTTAGGAGCTCACGCCTCCGGCAAACCCGGCGCGGTTCAATTCCGCAAAAGCGCTGCCCGCTCGGAATGCCAGAGTTGGCGGCGACAGCTTAAGGCCGCAACCATCAGGGCTGAAAAAAAATGGGCAGCACGTACAGCGCGAGCAGGATCAAAAAAGCTGGCACTAGCTTGTCAAAGTCACTTCGCTTTCA
>NZ_JBGTFM010000415.1:0-4330 GCF_041747255.1 Blastomonas sp.
CAGAAATGGAAATCGGGCTCGCCCGGGTGACCCATCGGCCAGCGGCAGATGCGGTCGGTAAGATCAAGCAGGCTGGTCTTGTCGGCAATTTCCGGCGCTGGCCGCGCGGGCACCAGACGGCGCGGTGGGGCAGGGGGGATCGGGGCCTGCTGGTCACCGGGGCCTTGACGGAGGAACCCGCCGGGGCCGACCGAGATGATCCGCGGCTGCGGCTTGGCCGGCGCAGCGACCGCATCGGCGACGACGCTGTCATCACTGGCATCGTCAGCATCGGCAACGGGATCTGCAGCCTCAATCTGGCGCCGCGACGGCGCGGGGCTGGGTGCCGGGGTGGCCGGTGCTGCGACCGGCTGAGGGTCGGCAATGAACGGGGGCGCCTCAGCCTCAGCCTTTTGGGCAGGCTTGGGCGTGTCGGCTTTCTTGGCGGACTTGGCGCGCGATTCACCCGCCTTGACGGGCGAAGGACGCGACTTGAGGCCAAGCCGGTGCGCCTTGCCGATCACCGCGTTGCGGCTGACCCCGCCAAGCTCTTCGGCAATCTGGCTGGCGGTGAGACCTTTTTCCCACATGGTTTTGAGCTGATCGATCCGCTCGTCGGTCCATGACATGAAAAGCAATTCCTTCTTGACCAAATGGGGGCTTGTCCGGTCGAACGTCCGCCGATAGGCGCAAGCCATATGACCGATCAAGCAAAGAATCCTGCACCCGGCGGAAATGGCATGCCGAAACCTGCCATGGTTGACACCGGACCAGCCTTTCTGGAACCGGGCGTCGGGCGGATCGGGGCAGTAAACTGGGGAGGGCTTAAGGCCCTCTATATGAAAGAGGTGCGGCGATTCTTCAAGGTGCAGCTGCAAACCATCTGGGCGCCAGCCATCACCACGATGCTGTTTCTGGTCATTTTTACCGTAGCGCTGGGCCGCTCCGGGCGCACCGTGCTCGGCGTGCCGTTCGCTGACTTTCTAGCCCCCGGGCTGATTGTTATGGCGATGATGCAGAATGCCTTTGCCAATTCCAGCTTTTCGCTGCTGGTGGGCAAAATCCAGGGCACGATTATTGATTATCTGATGCCGCCACTGTCAGAGCTTGAGGTGCTGGCCTCGCTCAGCATCGCTGCGGTCACCCGCGCAATCCTGGTTGGCTGTGCGGTTTGGCTCGCGATGTTGCTGTGGCCGAACATCAGCGTGGCGCCGCAGCACCTGTGGGCAGTGGTCTGGTTCGGCCTCATGGGGTCGCTGATGCTCGCCTTCATGGGCGTATTGACGTCGATCTGGGCGGAAAAATTCGATCACGCAGCGGCAGTGAGCAACTTTGTCGTCGCGCCGCTCGCGCTGCTTTCGGGCACCTTCTATTCGGTCGATGCGATGGCGCCGCTGTTCCGCACGCTCAGCCACGCCAACCCGTTTTTCTATGTGATCTCGGGTTTTCGATACGGCTTTATCGGGGTGAGCGATTCGCCGGTGCTGTGGGGCGCGGCGCTGCTGCTGGTGATTAACATCGCGCTCGGCATCGGCTGTTATGCGTTGCTGCGGTCAGGCTGGAAGCTGCGGTCCTAGACCCGCAGCCCCTGCGCGAATCAATGCATGGTACGCAGTTTGTAACGCCCGCCCTTGAACGGGCCGAACAGCTGCGGCACCGCCGGATGATCGATTGGTTCGCCGCTGTCATCGCTCACCAGATTCTGCTGGCTGACATAGGCGATATAGCTGTTGTCGGTATTTTCCGCGAACAGGTGATAAAAGGGCTGGTCCTTGGCGGGGCGCAGCTCTTCAGGGATCGATTCATACCAGTCGTCGCTGTTAGCAAACACCGGATCGATATCAAAAATGACGCCGCGAAAATCGAACAAGCGGTGCCGCACGATATCACCGATGGTGTAGCGGGCCTTTGATACGCGCGGCATCACGATGGTCGATCCATCGATACCGTCGCCACTGTTCAGATTGTCGGCGCGGCCATTGCCGGCGCGCGTCTGGTTATTGCTCATAATCATAATCTAGGGTGTTGCAACGCAGCATGCAAGCTTTCCCCCTTGGCAAGGACCCGCGCCTGCGCTAATGGCCCGCCTTCCCGCAGATCGACCCAACTGTTTCTGCGCTGCGGGGGTCCGCATCTGGTCGCATCCATCGCTTCTGATGTGCGCCACACCAGGCCGGAGAGGTGGCAGAGTGGTCGAATGTACCGCACTCGAAATGCGGCGTGGGTGCAAGCTCACCGTGGGTTCGAATCCCACCCTCTCCGCCAATATCTCTTGATTTAATTTGAATTTTTGGATGTAACGGTGATGTTACCATAATGGCTCCCCAATAGTCTTCTTGCTTGCTACATCGCGAATAGCAGCGCACTGTTCGTCTCACTGGATCGGCATTGCCGCGCCCGCATATGGATCATAGGCTGAGGGTTGGTTGGGGGAAGGTGGAGGCGGCGGTGGTGGTGCGGTTTCTACTGGCACCACCTGCGAATAGGCTGGCCCTCCGGCATTCGCCGCCAACAGGATGCCTGCTGCGATGTTGGACGCTCCGAACACGATAAAGCAGCCGATGATCACGGTTGCCCCTTTGCATAATTCGACGCGCCCGGACAGCATGCCCAACCCGATTGCGGCGACAGCGATCACTGCGATTGTCGTGGCGACAGTCCCGAGCAGGGTGGTTTGCAACCACTCAACCGCGCTGACCAGCGCGCCAGACCCAGATGGCGCAGAAAACGGCTCGCTGTAGATCATCGGCTAATCCATAGGATCGTGCGCGCGCAGTGAGACCGCTGACACAAACCTGCGCCCGTGCTCACGCGACAGCTGAACAAACACATCGATGGTGGAGCGCACATAATGGTGCACGTCTGACCGGCTGAGCTGCGTGCCAGCCTGCAGCACCAGCAGCGTGATCTGTTCGATGGCACCTTCTGGGCTGTCGGCATGCACCGTCGTCATCGAACCAGGATGACCGGTGTTGACCGCGCGCAAGAACGCGAGCGCCTCATCGCCGCGCAGCTCGCCCAGGATGATCCGGTCGGGGCGCATGCGCAGCGATGCGGCAACGAGGTCGTTGGCGCTCACGCGCGCTTCGCCAAGCGCGCTGCGCGCCGCCAGCAGCCCAACCGCATTGGCATGCTTGAGCTGAAGCTCCTGCGTGTCCTCGATCAGGATCAGACGTTCCTCTGCCGGGATCTCACGCAGCAACGCGTTGAGGAACGTTGTCTTGCCCGTCGATGTGCCGCCTGACACCAGGACATTCTTGCGCGCACGCACGGCGGTGCTCAGCAGCCCGGCGATATCGCCTGCATCGAGCAGGCGGGCGAGCCTCGCGTCTATTTCACAGGCAACGCGGCCGCCGCGCTGCGTGCGGTCAAAGGCTCCAGCTGCCACATAGTCCCCGAGTGTCAGCTCAGGCGACACATGCTTGCGCACCGCCAGCGCCAATGCGCCACGCGTCGCAGGTGGCGCCACAATCTGCGCACGTGATCCGTCGGGCAGCGTGGAGGAGAGCAGCGGATGTTCGCGGCTGATCCCCTGGTGCGAGAGCGCCGCAACCTGACGTGCGAGGCGGTCAAGCGTCACTGCGTCCAGTGCAGGGGCCTCGTGCCGCTCGATGCCACCCGTAGCCAGCTCTATCCAGATTTCATGGGGCCGGTTGACGTATATGTCTGTGACATCCGGCCGCGCCAGCACGTCGCCAAGCGGCGCCAGATAGCTCATCAGATAGACCTGACCGGCTGGGCTGGCGTCGCTGCTCATCGGCGGGTTTGCTCGACGCCAGTAAAGTCGAGGTCACGCGCGACGAATACGCTCACGCTGGTACCGCGCTTGACGGTGAGGGTGGGGGTGATCTGTTGCGGTTGCACGCGCTGGCTGGGAATGCCTCCAAACGATCCGGGCAGCGCGATGACCGTGGGCGAGTCGATCGCGCGGGCCGCCGCGTTGACCCCGATGTCGAGGACCGACTGCAGGATCGCGCTGCCAAAGCGCTCGAAGAAATGCGTGTTTACCCGGGCGCGCACCCCGACCCGTCCAAACGGATCGGCGACCGGCGAGTCGATGACGACAGTCGCGCCGTCCGGGCGGATAAGGCGTGTCCACGTGATCAATGCGCGATTTTCACCCGCAACGTTGTCCGAACCATATTCGCCGATCAACCGGCTGCCGCGCGGGATGAGTACCCGCGTTCCGTCAAAGCCGCGCACATCGCGTGACACGATGGCCCGCGCGAACCCTGGCCGGGTTGAGTCCAGAGCCGACTCAAGGATGGCGGGGATCAATGTGCCCTGGATGATCGATGTGCTGCGGTTGGCGAACGCGCCGGCGCGTGCGCGCGCCGTGTTGGCAGGCGCC
>NZ_JBGTFM010000416.1:0-2626 GCF_041747255.1 Blastomonas sp.
GGTTGGCACGGCTGACGAGGCGCATGAAGGCGAGCAGATCATCATTGCACTGACCGCGACGGGCTATCGCAGCAGCCCAGGCCGAGGACCGACGCGGGTGGTGGCCGAGGACAGCATTGGCAATCACATCAGCCTCGTTTATTTCGGCGGCAATCCGGGCTGGGCGAAAAAGCTGTGGCCGCTGGGTGAGACGCGCATCGCGGCGGGCAAGCTCGAAATCTGGGGCGAGGCTTGGCAGATCGTCCACCCCGATCACGTCGTTGCCGCTGACGATGAGGGTGAGATTGACGAGACCGAGCCGGTCTATCCGCTCGCCGAGGGGCTGGGGCAAAAGCGCATCGCCGCGCTCGCCGCGCAGGCTTTGGCGCTGATGCCGCAATTGCCCGAATGGATCGAACCGACGCTAAAGGCGCGCGAGGGCTGGCCAGACTGGCATGACGCATTGGCCACCGTGCACCGCAACCTCGATGAAAAGGCGCGCGAGCGGCTGGGTTATGACGAGATTTTCGCCAACCAGCTTGCCTTCGCGCTGATTCGCCAGGCAAACCGTCGCCGCAAGGGCATCGCTCTGCAGGGCGACGGACATCTGCGCGCGCGCCTGGCGCTGCCATTCGCGCTTACCGGCGCCCAGCAGCGCACGATCGGCGAGATCGCGGGCGACATGGCACAGCCGGTGCCGATGCTGCGGCTGCTGCAGGGCGATGTCGGCGCGGGCAAGACGCTGGTGGCGGTCATGGCAATGCTGAACGCGGTTGAATGCGGTGGCCAAGCGGCCTTGCTGGCGCCGACAGAAATCCTCGCCCGTCAGCATTTCGACACGATCTCGCGGTTGCT
Organism: Blastomonas sp.; assembly: GCF_041747255.1. Taxonomy (GTDB): domain Bacteria; phylum Pseudomonadota; class Alphaproteobacteria; order Sphingomonadales; family Sphingomonadaceae; genus Blastomonas. Next base: position 835 of record NZ_JBGTFM010000416.1, read on the forward strand.
CTCTGGCTTGCCGGTCAGCATCGCGGTGTTGACCGGGCGCGACAAGGGCCGTGTGCGCGAGTCAACGCTGATGGGACTGGCGGATGGATCGATCCAGATCATCATCGGCACCCATGCGCTGTTTCAGGATGCTGTCAGGTATCGCCACCTCGCACTCGCGGTAATTGACGAGCAGCACAAGTTCGGCGTCTCGCAGCGGCTGAGCCTGCAGGAAAAGGGCAGGGCAACCCCGCATCTGCTGGCGATGACAGCCACCCCCATTCCGCGCACTTTGACGCTCAGCCATTATGGCGAAATGGATGTGTCGCGGCTCGACGAGCTGCCACCGGGACGTCAGCCAATCGAGACACGAGTCATAGCCGACGAGCGGCTGGCAGAGATTGTCGAAGGCCTTGGGCGCCATATCGCGGCGGGTGGTCAGGCCTATTGGGTGTGCCCGTTGGTGATGGACAGCGAGACCAGCGATCTCGCCGCTGCCGAGACGCGGGCTGCGCAACTCGCGGAGTGCTTTCCTGGCAAGGTCTCGCTTGTCCATGGCCAGATGCCGGGTGAGCGCAAAGATGCGATGATGGCCGATTTTGCCAGCGGCAAGACCGCGCTGCTGGTGGCAACCACGGTGATCGAGGTGGGGGTCGATGTGCCCAATGCCACTTTGATGATCATCGAGGCTGCAGAACGGTTCGGTCTGGCCCAGTTGCACCAGCTACGCGGACGGGTGGGGCGCGGCACCCAAAAGTCAGTGTGTATGCTGGTGCGTGGCAATGTGCTCAGCGAAACGGCACGCGCGCGATTGGCACTGATGCGCAGCAGCCAAGATGGCTTTCATATCGCCGAAGAGGATTTGCGGCTGCGCGGTGGCGGCGAACTGCTCGGCACCCGCCAGTCGGGCGAGGGCGCGTTTCGCATCGCTACACCCGAACAGGTACAGCGCCTGATCCCCACCGCAACAGACGATGCGCGGCTGCTGATGGACCGCGATGGCGGGCTGGATAGCACGCGCGGGCAGGCGGCGCGGATTGCGCTGTATTTATTTGAGCGCGATTACGGCGCGAAGTTGCTGCGCGGCGGTTAGAATGGGCCTCAGCGCCGTGCTTTTGGCGATGCCGTTGCGCTCAACGCATCGACCATCGCGATAAATTCGTTGAGCCGGATCACCCGCTCAAGCTGAAAGCCGCAGCGCCCGCCCAACGACCACACGAGATGCGCCTCGATCCGGCCAACGACCGGCAACCGAACGGTAAGTCGCTCGCCCTTGGCAAGCGGCATCTCGCCCTCGGTCATGAACCCATTTGACGATACGTTAACTATATGCGTCTTGATGTCGCCCAGATACCGGTGCTCGGCAATGGTCGTGTAATCGACGGCGTGGCGAGCTGCGTGACGCATTTCAACGACGGCGAGCTTGGCTCCGGTGGACATGTGCTTTCACCTGTGCTGGCATTTCCCTCAGGTTGCATAATCCGCCAAATTTACGAACAAAGTGTAAATCATGACACCGGTGGTGTGAGTTTGCAGACGCGATTGTGACCGATTTCGGGACTCACCGCCGCTGCGACGCTAATCCTCGCCAACGACCAGTCCGTGCTTCTTCTGGCCCAGGCTGATCTTGTCGCCGGGCATGACGATGTAATCCAGTGCAAGCACCTTTTCACCGTTTACCCGAACAGCGCCCTCTTCAATCTTGCGCTTGGCCTCCTTGTTCGAGGCCGCAAAACCGATGGCGGTGTTGGCCTGCACGATCGACATTCCCGTTGCAGGCACCCTGATGCTCGGCAGGTCGTCACCCACCACG
>NZ_JBGTFM010000417.1:0-2343 GCF_041747255.1 Blastomonas sp.
GCAACTTTGCGCTTGTCGGCGGCTGGACGCTCGCCGCCACTGATGACGCGAGCAGCGCGATCATCAACGCGCATGTCGCCGCCTGCGTCGCCGCGCTTGTCTGGTTACTGCTTGAGCGGCTGCGCAGCGGCAAGGTCACCGCCACGGGCTTTGCTTCGGGGCTGGTCGCCGGGATCGCGGGCATCGCGCCGGCCGCTGGTTTGGTCTCTCCCGGCGGGGCGATCCTGATCGGAGCGCTGGTGGCTCCGGTGTGCTATTTCGCGCTGCGCTTCGTGCGAAAAACCCTGGCGATCGATGACAGCAGCGTGTTCGCGCTGCACGGCGTTGGCGGTCTGGTCGGCGCGTTGCTGGTCGCGGTGTTCATGGGCGCCGGTTTCGGCGGTACGGGCTATCCCGAAGGCGGCGGCCTCGTCAGCCAGTTGATCGCGCAGATCATCGGGCTGGGTGCGGTGGCAATCTGGTCGATCCTGGGAACGCTGATCATCGGCTATGGCGTTGCGGTGGCGATCCCGATGCGGGTTTCACCCGATGCTGAGCTGCGCGGGCTGGATGTCACCAGCCATGGCGAACAGGCGTGGGCAGCGCTGGCACAGCCCGCGCCGCAGCCGCATGCGCAGCCGGTTGTCATCGACGACACACCTGAGGCCCGCTAGCGCCTTATTCCTCACCCATCCTGAGCGCGGCGATGAAGGCTTCCTGCGGGATGCTGACGGAGCCATATTCGCGCATCCGCTTTTTGCCCTCCTTCTGCTTGTCGAGCAGCTTCTTCTTGCGGCTGATGTCGCCGCCATAGCATTTGGCGGTGACGTCCTTGCGCATCGCGGCAATGGTTTCGCGCGCGATCACCTTGCCGCCAATCGCCGCCTGGATCGGGATTTTGAACAGGTGGCGCGGAATCAAGTCCTTCAGCCGCTCGCACATGCCGCGCCCGCGCGACTCCGCCGTGCCGCGGTGGACGATCATGCTCAGCGCATCGACCGGCTCGGCGTTGACCATGATCGACATCTTGACGAGGTCACCCTCGCGATAGCCGATCTGGTGATAATCGAACGAGGCATAGCCGCGTGAAATGCTTTTCAGCCGGTCATAGAAATCGAACACCACCTCGTTGAGCGGCAGTTCGTAGGTCACCTGCGCACGGCCGCCGACATAGGTCAGGTTCTTCTGGATGCCGCGCCGGTCCTGGCATAGCTTGAGAATGCTGCCCAGATACTCGTCGGGGCAATAGATCACCGCCTCGATCCACGGCTCCTCGATCTCGTCGATGCGCGTCGGGTCGGGCATGTCGGCGGGATTGTGCAGTTCAAGCTCGCCGTTGCCGTGGGTCAGCTGAATCTTGTAGACCACCGACGGCGCGGTGGTGATCAGGTCAAGATCATATTCACGCGTGAGCCGCTCCTGGAGGATCTCAAGGTGCAGCAGGCCGAGAAACCCGCAACGGAAACCGAAACCCAGCGCAGCGCTCGATTCCATCTCGAAGCTGAACGAGGCATCGTTCAGTCGCAGCTTGCTGATGCTGTCGCGCAGCTTGTCGAAATCATTGGCATCGACCGGGAACAGGCCGCAGAACACCACCGGCTGCACTTCCTTGAAGCCTGGCAGCGGCGTCGTCGCGGGGTTCTTGACCGTGGTGATCGTGTCACCAACACGGGTCTGGCTGATGTCCTTGATCTGCGCGGTGATAAAACCAATCTCGCCTGCCGCGAGCTCGGGCAGGGTTTCGATCTTGGGCCGCATGCAGCCCACCCGGTCGACCAGATGCTCGGTGCCGCCGGCCATGAACTTGATGTTCAGACCCTTTTTGATGACACCGTTGACGACGCGCACCAGAATCACGACGCCCAGATACGGGTCATACCAGCTGTCGACCAGCATCGCCTCGAGCGGCGCGTTACGATCCCCCTTGGGCGGCGGGATTTTCTTGACGATCTGTTCCAGAATTTCGGCGATGCCGATGCCCGATTTGGCGCTGGCCAGCACCGCCTCTGACGCGTCGAGTCCAATGATGTCCTCGATCTCCTTCTTGACCTTGTCCGGTTCGGCGGCGGGCAGGTCTATCTTGTTGATGACCGGCAAAATCTCGTGATCATGTTCGATTGACTGGTAGACGTTGGCGAGCGTCTGCGCCTCGACCCCCTGCGCCGCATCGACCACCAGCAGCGCGCCCTCGCACGCGGCGAGGCTGCGCGAGACCTCATAGGCAAAATCGACATGCCCCGGCGTGTCCATGAGGTTCAGCTCATACAGCAGCCCGTCCTCAGCCGTATAGTTCAGCCGCACCGTCTGCGCCTTGATGGTGATCCCGCGTTCTTTTTCGATGTCCATGTTGTCGAGCACCTGCTC
>NZ_JBGTFM010000418.1:0-3369 GCF_041747255.1 Blastomonas sp.
CCTGCAGCAGCATGGAACTCACCACCGTGCGATATTCGGCGCGGTTGCCGCTGGCGGCAGCCTGTTCCTTGTAGGTAGTGCGCGACCACGCATCGAATGCCTTGTCCCGGCGTTCCTGCTCGGCAGCGTCAGGCAGGCTGGTGAAGCGGGTCGTAAGATAAAGATCGGGCTCGCCCGCGCGCGCATTCACATTGGCATAAATGCCGTAATCGGTGATCCACCCCTGGGATTTGGCGTATTCCTGAAATCGCTTCCATTCGGTCGCAAGCCATTCGGCATATTTCAGGCCGCCTTCGCCATCTTCGACGACAATACCGCTCATCTGGACATATTCGCCCGGAGCCAGCGGAAATTCCTGCGCAGCCACCGGCGCGGCCAGCGGCAGTGTCATAGCCATCGCAGCAAGCGCCATCTTGATCGTCTTCATCAGTTCTCTCCCCTCAGTATCGACACGCAAATTCGCGCCTCGAATCATTTCTGCCGACTGTCGTTTTCCTAGGACAGCACCGGCAAGACTCCTCCGCACGCGCAGATCCCCCGACCTGGCGTTGCCTGAAATGGCTGGATTTGAGCTAGTTCCTGTGCCTCCGGGAATGCCTCCGCAGGCATGGTGCGGTCAACCGGGGTGACCGTCAAAAAAGCGTCAATTCGCGCTTCTTTCAGGCCCCGCGCGGGTCTTTCGGCATCAGGTCCGGCCAGCCGTGGCGGTTCCATGCCTCGACCAAACCGACATGTTCGGCAAAATCCATGAAGCCAGCATGCCGGCGCGTCTGCCGGATCGGTTCGACATCCGCCCACAGGCTCATCAGGCCGAACATGTTGGCGGGATGGATGCACTCGCGGTAGATGTTCATCACCAGCTCGGCATGCCCCATCCAGATCGCTGGAAAGGCGATCGAGGGATCGCACGGGTCTGGCATCGTTTGATGCAGCCCATCAAGCATACCGCAATAGGCTGCACGGGCGCTGTCATCGCCGCTGCAACACCCTTTTGAAGCAATCGCCCAATAGGCATCGCGCACCGCATCGCTCATCGGCTCGGTCCCCGCGGGCGGCAGGATCACGGTGTTCATCAGCATCCGCGAAGCGTAATAGGTCTCGGTTGCCTTCTCGTGCTCGCCGACCGCAGCCTGAATGGTCGCCAGCCACATTCCCGGCATCCCCAGATCGACCATCCGCTGCCCTGCAGCCAACGCCCGGTCCATTTCGCCAAGGTTGAAATGCGCGGTCGCCAGCATGGCATGATTGCGGCCATAGGCAGGGTCTTGCTCCACTCCGGCCTCAATGAACGGGAGGGCAGCATCGGTGCGACCGATATACAGCAGGAAAGAACCGAGACGTAAGGCGACATCGGCATTGCGTGGCTCGCGGGCATAGGCCTCGAACGCGAGGTCAAGCGCGCCCGCCGGGTTCTTTCGGGTCCATTCGTGAATGCCCTGGATCGCCAGCGCATGACCCTGTCCCGGGTCTAGCGCGACTGCCCGTTTCGCGCATTGAGCCGCCGTTTGCGATCGTTCCACCCGGTCCAGGCATGGCGTATAAACCGCGTTGTGGACATGGGCATCGGCAAGCGCAGTCCAGCATTCGGCAAATTCGGGATCAAGTGCCAGCGCCTCTTCGAGCAAGTCGACGGACTTTGCAGCCGCACCGTCGGTGATCGAACGTCGAAACAGCGAGCGGCCTTGTAGATAAAGCCCATAGGCCTCACGGTTGGTGGTCATACGCCGCAGCGGTGCGGGCGAAAGCGGAAGGCCGAGCACCCGGCAAATCGCGGCGATGACGTTATTGCCGATAATCTTGCGCGATTCGAAGAAGTCGTCGATCGAACCCTCGATCCGTTCCGCCCAGATCTCGCTGCCGGTGACGCCTTCGATCAGGGCAATCCTGACCACAATGGCATCCGGGGTGCGTCTGACTTCGCCCTCAATCAAATGAGTAACCCGCAGGCTGGCAGCCATTTCCGAAAGCGTCTGCCCTCGTGCCGCTACAGTGAGGACCGAGGTCCTCCCGGCCAGCGCGATCCCTTCCACCTTGCCAAGCCGTGACACCAGTTCATCGGTCACGCCCTCGGCCAGAAAGAAGTCTCCACCCACCTGGTCGATCTGGTCGAAGGGCAGGACCGCCAGGCCGATCTCGGCCGGGCCAATCGCTACGGGATAGCGGGCTTGCGATGCTGCTATCAGCCGCGCGCTGCTTTCCGGCTCCCCGGTGGTGCGCAGTTCGGACACCAGCCTGGCGATTGACTTTCGAAGTCTCGCATCGACCTCGTGTCGCTTTAGCGAAAGCCAGTTATCGAAGGCCTGATTGAGCGACGCAGCCTGGAGCATCGGCAGGTTGGCGACACTCTCTAGGATCTGAGCGGTTCGGGTGCCCTTGCCCTGTGCAACCGCTTCCTCGAGCTCAGACAGGTCGGAAAGCCAGAGGTTGCGATTGAGCGCGACTGCCGACCGGGTGACGACCAGGAGATTGCGACAGCCCTTGTTCTCGAACTGGCGCCGAAGGTCGAGAAGGCACTGCCGGAGGCTGGCCTTTGCCTGCTCAAGAAACCGGTCGGGCCACAACAACCTGCAGAGCGTCTCGCGGTCGAGCCTGCAATTCGGCTGCAAGCAAAGCAACGCAATCAACAGCATCCCCCTGCGATTGCTGAGCAACAGGGGTGCGCCTCCCGAAGTTTCGAGCCGGAACTCGCCAAAAATTCTGGCAAGAACCGTCGTTCCGGGTGCGGCTAATGTATGTCGGTCATGCACCACTCCAGCCTCCCGGTTTGAAGGCTAGTCCGTCGATGAGCATTTGCAACGGATTAAGCCCAAGGAGAGGGCTTAACGCTGTCCGCCGCTCTTTGGACCTGCTCTGCCACCTGAATTTTGGACCATTCTCGGTTAGAGTTTTTCGCCGTAGGTATCGGCTGGGCAAGGAGTCATGGCATGCGCACTGGTTCCTGTAGCGGCAAGATGCTTGCGAAAAGCTGGGGGCCTGGCGTGGACACGACAACGAAGAGCGACCGCACAGCGCGATCGGGAATATCCCCCCGATACTGCTGGCAAACTCAGCCGGTGCGGCCAGCCCACCGGATCTGGGAAAGGCGGAAAACTCCAAACTCGAGTGGTCCAAGTAGCAGTGCAGTAGCCGCGGGCTTCCGCGGTTCGCGACTGCTTCAGCTGAGTAAATTCCATCGAGGATAGCCGCGGCACGGCTCATGTCCGCGATTGGGCATCAGACGACGCCGAAAGCCAACATCGCGTCGGCGACTTTCTTGAAACCGGCGATATTCGCGCCCTTGACGTAGTCGACATAGCCTTCACCGTTGTCGCCATATTCCACGCATTTATCGTGGATGTCTTTCATAAGCTCAGTCAGAATCTCGCCCAG
>NZ_JBGTFM010000419.1:0-3682 GCF_041747255.1 Blastomonas sp.
GGTTCGTCGAGCGGCTGGGGCGGCGGCGGCCTGGATGATGACCTTAACGACGACGTGCCGTTCTGATCGCCCATGTCCCCACGCCGTCGGTCGGATGGCACGTTCATGGCAGCGGCATGCCTTTCCCATCGCCCGCGTCAACCTGCGAAGTCGGCCACCAGGCGCCCGGCGTTCTCCGGGGAGCGTTGCGGGCAAAGCGTTTTCTTGGTCGGTGCCCATTCGCTGGCCGATAGATGATTACGCCCGCGCCACGCTGGCGGGTGATGGCCAAAGGCGCGCTGTCGGCAATGGCACAGTCCATCACCGATTTGAGACTGGCACGGGCTTCTGAGCCGCCACCCGAAGAACCATCTTTCTCGCCTCTCGCAGGTCGGCTAAGGCGGCAAGCATGACATCCGAAACCGATCACGCCCCTTCGGTGGCAGAGCCTCAAATCACGGCCGCCGCGCACGCGCCGCTCAGCCCGGGGACGGTGGCGATGGCGACGTTGATCGTGGTAACGATTGTCGGGCTGTGCTGGATAATCGTCGATCTCAGCCGTTTTTTCATGCTGGTGTTTGCAGCCATTGTGCTCGGCGCGGTGTTCGATGCGGTGGCGCAATGGATCTTCCGTATTCCGGGCATGCGCCGGGGCGTTGCGCTTGCCCTGTCAATCATCGGCATCATCACCCTGTTCATCGGCGCGTTCGTGCTGTTCGGATCGCAGCTGGCCAGCGAGTTTGATACCATCCGCGAGACGCTGCCCAAGGCGATCAAGGGGCTTGAGGGCTTTCTTGATCGCAACGGCCTTGGCGAACGCGCGGCGGCGCTCACCGAAATCGGCAGCGAGGACATCTCGCGGCTGGTCTCGCAGGCGGGCGGCTATGCGCTCGCGGTGAGCAGCGGCATCGCCGATTTCGTGCTGGTGCTGGTCGGCGCGATCTTCCTCGCCGCCGATCCCGCCACCTATCGCCGGGGCTTTCTGCTGCTGATCCCCGCCAAGGGGGAGCCAGTGGCCGAGCAGGCGCTCGATGATGCATCGCGGGGCCTTCGCGGCTGGATGATGGGCCAGTCGGTCTCCTCGCTGGTGGTCGGTGTGCTGACATGGATCGCGCTGACGCTGCTTGAAGTGCCGGCGGCAGGCGGACTTGGCATCATCGCCGGACTGCTTGATATCATCCCGTTGATTGGCCCCGTCATTGCCGGGGTGCCTGCGGTGCTGCTGGCGTTTACGGTCTCGCCGATGGTGGCGCTGTGGACCTTGCTGGTGTTCCTGGGCATCCAGCAGTTGCAGGGCAATTTCCTGCAGCCGATGATCCAGAAGCACGCGGTCGATGTGCCGCCTGCGTTGCTGCTGTTCGCGGTGCTCGCGGCGGGGCTGCTGTTCGGCTTTATCGGCGTGCTGCTCGCTGCGCCGCTGACCATTGTCACGTTTGTGTTTGTGCAGCGTATCTATGTGCGCGCGATCCTGGGCAAGCCGATCAGGATCGTCGGCAAGGAATAGCGCACCTGACAAGAGCGTGGCCGCACAGTTGCGCCCATGCGACGACCTGTCGATTTCAGGGGCTTGCCAGGCCCGGTTCGCCACCGCAGGTCTGAAAGATTGGGTTTGACTTTGCCTGCAAAGCGGCACATTGCGCCCATCTTCCCCACCGGTGGCCCGATGGCGGAGTGGTTACGCAGAGGACTGCAAATCCTTGCACGCCGGTTCGATTCCGGCTCGGGCCTCCAGGGAGTTTTCCCTTTTATATCAATAACTTAAGTTGAAATTGGTTTTGACCGACCTTTCCGCGGGTTACGGCTGATAATGGGCGTCGCTTCGGTCTCAAGAGACTGAAATTATTGCGAATATCTGGCGATTTTCAGCGCACAAATAGCTAGAGTCTCTGTGGCGAAATGCGCAGCGACGGATATGATTTTTGTCATGAGAACTGTCAGGTTCGCAACCGTGGAAAGCAGTGAGAGCTGTTGGTACCGCGGGGCCGCAGTAATTGAATGGGGGCCCCCTGCATTTGGGTCGCGGACCGCCAGCAAACAGATGCCCATCGGATAAACTTTGAATCTGGCGGCCGTAGCATATGGCGCTGATGTTGGTTCAGTGATGCAACATGGTCGGGCACCCGATCGCCCACAGCTGTCTCCGAGCGTACAGGCGAAGAATGTGATGCCCTAGTCAGCGGCATTGCGACCGTCAAAAGTGCTAAAACTGGTACTTAAATTACTGATCTAGTGAACTTTCTGACAAAAGATGCGGTCTGGTTCGAGTCAAAATCGTGCCCCACCCATATCCTCCAAACCGCCTGACATGGATATCGACCTCAAAAACGCCTCTTTTCCGGGCCCTTTCCGGTGCATTTCGAGTCTCTGACACTGCTGCTTATGCCCAATTCACGGCAGTTTATGGCCATAGTCTCTGTCGGCTAAACAGCAGCTACGGTTTCGATTTCGTCCGAACACCACTTGTGTCGCGGTGCCAACGACTTTCGAGCCAACCAGCGCAAGATTGCATGCGAGCGGGCGAAAGTGCGATTGCGAACGCGCATTATACTAGGTCCGTTGCGATCCTGAACTGCTGGAAGGAAGCGCCCATAGTAAAGCCACCTAGGGATGACAGCGACTGGGTTGTTTGCTGCCCGGTCGGTTCCGGGGCATGAAAGTGCGATAGCTGCCAATCCCAAGGATGGTCAGTGAATTGCAGCTTCCGACCAGACCCAGTCGTTCACATCTGGATCTGTAAACGTCGGATTTAGCCGAAGGCGGTCGTTTGCGGAGGTCAGACATACGCCCTCTTATCGGCCATGCGACGCATCTTCGTGCATCCCGTACACGGCCATTCATAAGCCGACTTTTGATACCTCGACGGTCGCCGAAAGCTTTGACTGAGGCCGCAGTGTCAAGACCGAGCGGTTTTGACATCAAGCCATGTTACGCGCGAGACCCGCAAGGGCTTGCGCCAGCTCGTCATTTCGGAAAGGCTTTGTCAATCGCGGCAGGTCCGGCGCGATCCCCTCAACCTCGGCGTAGCCGGAGACGATCAGGATCGGCAGCCCCGGCTTACGAGCGCGCACCTCCAATGCCAATTCCGCGCCGCTCATGCCCGGCATCAGATGGTCCGTGACGACAAGGTCGGGCGCCGCGCCTTCGTCAAGCAGCCGCAACGCGTGTTCGGCCGAGGTTGCTTCGATCACGGTGTAGCCAAGGTCTGCCAGCATGTCGGCCGTGCTCATCCGCACGAGTTCCTCGTCATCGACAAGAAGGGCGCAGCCTATTGACGTGACCGGTGATGGTGCTGCCCTGGTCTCGTTCACGTGTCCAATCGGACCGAGATTGACGGGCAGCCATAGTTCCACGGCGGTCCCGCGTCCGGGCTCGCTGACGATAGTTAGCCCGCCCCCGAGCTGCGCGGCGAGGCCATGGACCATCGAGAGGCCAAGGCCGGTGCCTTGGCCGATGCCCTTGGTCGAGAAGAACGGCTCGGTCGCTCGGGCCAGCGTGGCCTCGTCCATGCCGGTGCCGGTATCCGCCACGGAGAGGCGCACATAATGCCCCTGTTTCAGCCCAGACCGATGATCGCCACGCACGCTCTCGCGGGCGGCTGTGATCGTCAGCGTTCCACCGCCCGGCATGGCGTCGCGGGCGTTCACGCCAAGATTGAGGATCGCCATTTCGAGCTGGTTTGCATCGGCGTTCGCCGGCGGAAGGT
>NZ_JBGTFM010000420.1:0-3874 GCF_041747255.1 Blastomonas sp.
ATGGTTCCAATCGCAGCCGCGCCAAACAGGTCGACGAAGTCCGCGCCAAGCGCATGGCGCTGCGCCGCCGCTACAAGATTCAGGACGTCATCCAGCGCCGTCAGGTGATGCTGGTGCAGGTCGTCAAGGAAGAACGCGGCAACAAGGGCGCGGCGCTAACCACCTATCTGTCGCTTGCCGGTCGTTATTGCGTGCTGATGCCCAACAGCGCGCACGGCGGCGGCATCAGCCGCAAGATTTCCAACGCGACTGACCGCAAGCGCTTGAAGACCATCATCGCCGAGATGAAGCTGCCCGCCACCATGGGCTGCATCGTGCGCACCGCTGGCCTGTCGCGCACCAAGCCCGAGATCAAGCGCGACTTTGATTATCTCGCCCGGCTGTGGGATGAAATCCGCGAGCGGACGCTCAAGGCCTCGGCGCCCGAAATCATCCATTCGGACAGCGACCTGATCAAGCGCGCGATCCGCGATATCTACAACCGCGACATCGAGGAAGTGCTGGTCGAAGGCGAGGCGGGTTACCGCGCCGCCAAGGACTTCATGAAGCTGCTGATGCCGAGCCACGCGCGCCGGGTAAAGAGCTATGCCGATCCGGTGCCGCTGTTCCAGCGATACGGTGCGGAGGATCAACTTTCGGCGATGTACGAGCCGGTCGTCCAGCTCAAATCTGGCGGCTATCTGGTGATCAACCCGACCGAGGCTTTGGTGTCGATCGACATCAACTCGGGCCGTTCCACCAAGGAACATGGCATTGAGGCGACTGCGGTCAACACCAACCTTGAAGCGGCACGCGAGATCGCACGGCAGCTGCGCCTGCGCGATATGGCGGGACTGGTCGTCATCGACTTTATCGACATGGAATATGGCTCAAACGTCCGCAAGGTCGAAAAGGCCATGCGCGATGCGCTGAAGAGCGACCGCGCACGCATCCAGGTCGGGCGCATTTCGGGCTTTGGCCTGATGGAAATGAGCCGTCAGCGGCTGCGCACCGGGGTGCTCGAAGCCTCGACCCGCACGTGCCCGCATTGCGATGGCACCGGCCTGGTGCGCACCGCATCGTCGGCAGGGCTTTCCGCGCTGCGCCTGCTCGAAGAAGAGGCGGCGCGTGGCCATGGCAGCATCATCACGCTGCGCACCAGCCAGGAAGCGACGATCTACGTCCTCAACAACAAGCGCCGCGATATCGCGGAGATTGAGGAACGCTTCGGCGTGCACGTGAGTATCCAGCCCAATGGCGAAAACGAAGGCGCCCGGATGGAGGTGCAGGCGAGCGGCCCGCGCCCCGAAAAGACCGTCACCTTCCAGCCAATCATCGATGACGACGAGCCCGAGGACGAGATCGAGGACGATTTTGAGGAAGAGCCTGAAGTCGAGGAACGCCGCCCTGCCCGCAAGGGACGCGGCGACCGGGGTGATCGCGGTGACCGCAATGACCGCGGTGACCGAAGTGACCGCGGTGACCGCAGCGAACGGGGTGCCCGCAGCCAACAGGACGATGACGACCGCACCGAACGCACCCCTTCTGCCGAAACCGCCGAGGAAGGCGAAGGTGGCCGCACCAAGCGACGTCGGCGCAGGCGCGGCAAGCGCAGCCGTCGTGACCGTGAAGACGGCGACGCGCAGGGCGAAGAGCAGCGCGGTGTTGCCGTCGCCCGCGACGCATCCGATGTCGATGGGGACGACGTGGCAACAGCCGTGTCATCAGATGATGCAGCGGCAGAAGACACCGAAGCGGACATGGTTGGCGGCGCGCCAGCCGGGAGCGACGTTGACATGAAGCCGCGTCGCGCGCGGCGGGGTCGTCGTGGTGGCCGCAACCGCAAGGCCGGTGATGGTGATGAGGGCGGCAGCAACGGCGATACGCCGCATGCCGATTCCGAGGCAGAGGCTTACACCGAGTCCGTCGCCGAGCATGATGCGGCTGAGGCTGAAGCGGTTACCGCTCTGGCTGCCGATGCTGGGGTTGAATCCGACGCAGCAGAGGCCGAAGCCAAGCCGAAGCCCAAGCGCAAATCACGCGCCAAAAAGCCGGTGACCGAGGACGCAGCTGCGGTTGAAGCGACACCCGAGGCGGTGCCCGCCGAGCCAGACGCCGAGGCCAAGCCCAAGCCAAAACGTGCACCGCGCAAAAAGGCGGCGGCAAAGGCTGACCCGGTTGAAGTCGCAACAACCGAGGCGGACACGCAGGCAGGTGAAAAGTCTGCCCAGCAGACCGATCCCGACCCCTTAGCGCCCACCGCACAAATGTTGCCACCGGCGGCTGAGGCTGCAGCTGCAGCGACATCCGCCAGCACCGACGACGGCGACGGGCCGAACAACGCCGATGGCACACCGCGTCGCGGCTGGTGGCAGCGCACCTTCGGCAACTGATATGGGCGATCATGCAGCACCGACCACGCCGGTCGCTGCTGCATGCGCCCCCTTGCCCGGAACAAAGGCTCCGCCTGTCATTTCATGCTGGAGAATGCGGTTCATAGGGCGTAATTGACGGATGACGGGCGTTGAACGCTTCGTCGTGCGCGTTGGAGACTGAGCGAACCCATGAAGACCGATAAACTCCGTCCGCTGCGCCTTCCTGCAGACGCCAAAGAACGCCTGCGCTTTTTGTTCATGGCCAAGCACGCTTTGTGGGGCGGCAGCATGCATCCGGAGGATGGCAACCATGCCATCTATCACCATGAGGTGCGCACCACGCTGGAAAGCCTGGGAATCAACCTGCAGGTCGCCAACAGCTATGATGTGCTGCTGACCAAACCCGACGTCGATTTCGTCTTCCCGCTGCTCAATCGCGGCGGCTTCCTCAACAGCGAGATGATGATCCCGCTGCTGTGCAACATGCACGGCCTGCACTATGTTGGCGGCAGCCCGATCATTCGCGGGCTGGGCGATGACAAGCACCTCTCAAAGCTGGTCTGCCAGGCCGCAGGCGTGCCCACCGCGCCGTGGTTCTGCTATCGCAAGGGCGCGCCAGTGCGGCCCGAGGATTGCCCCAAGGCCGAGCGCTGGGTCATCAAACCCAATGCGTCTTCGGCCAGCTGGGGCATTTCGGACGCATTTGACTGGAACGGCGTGGCCAACGCCATTGCAGGCATCCACCAGCAGGGCCATGACGCCATCGTCGAGCCGTATCTCGACGGGCTGGACGTGCAGATCGCCTATATCAGCATCAACGGCCCGGTGCCGTTGCCGATGCTGATCTACGAGCGCGAAGACCCGACCCGGCTGTGGACCTATTATGAAAAGCGCGATCTGATCGCCAACAGCGAAAAGTCGTCGCTGCAACGCTTTACCGATGCTGACCTCGCCCCGCAGGTCGAGGCGCTGGCGCAAAAGGTGGCGGCAGCCTTTGAGCCGTTCGATTACGGGCGGCTTGAATTCCGGCTCGACCGCAAGACCGGCGCGATCAACTTCATCGAGATCAACCTCAACTGCAACCTGTGGTCAGAGAAGGTCGTGGCCAAATCCGCCGCCGCTGCGGGCTTCAGCCATGCCGATCTGCTGGAGACCATCCTTGCCGAAAGCCTCGCGCGTCAGGGCATCATCGATCGCCGCGATATTGGGGTCGGATAGGCCTTTTTGGCTTATTTTGCGCAGGTCCGCCATCAGCCGTTGAGACGGGCGCGGAAAGTGGCTATCTAAGGCATCGGTCGCATGCATTCGAGAGGGACACCATGGCCACGTTTACGCTTCCACAGAACAGCAAGATCACCGGCAAGGGTCGGGCGTTTGAGGCGAAATCGGGCGGCCGCCTGAAGAAATTCAAGGTCTACCGTTACGATCCCGACAGCGGCGAAAACCCGCGCTACGACACGTTCGAGATCGATCTCGATGAATGCGGGCCGATGGTGCTCGATGCACTGATCAAGATGAAG
>NZ_JBGTFM010000421.1:0-6351 GCF_041747255.1 Blastomonas sp.
GACCAGTTGCAGTCCGAGCGCCCCCTCCAGCGTCTCGATCCGCCGCGACACGGTCGACACCGCGACACCGCGCACCTTGGCTGCGGCGCTAAGCGTGCCCGCGTCGCGGATCGCGATGAGATCGCCAAGGTCCTGCGGATCGAGAGGCACGGCTCTGTCCTTTTGCGCGAACGGAAGATTGATTTGCCATATCGCAAGATGCTGCGCGGCTGGCAATCGCCTAACCCTCCGCCATCGACAACGAGGGAGGCGTGAATGACCACACAGGCGCAAAGGTTTCGCAGCACACGGACTGCCGGGTTCTGGCTGGCAGCCGCGATCGCGGCGTTGCAGGTCGTCAACGCGGTGCGCACCGTGCTCGATCCACAGGGCTTCGCCACATATATGGGGCTGCCCGTCGACCAGCTGGACGCGCTCGGCTGGGTGCAGGTCTATGGGTTGCGGGCCGGGTTCATCGCCGTGCTGACCGCTGTGCTGCTGGCGCGCAGCGAATTTGCCGCATTGCGCTGGATGGCTTTGGCCGCGCTGCTGATGCCGCTCGGCGACGCGTGGCTCACCTTGCGCGCGGGTGCAGGTGCGCCGATTGTCGGACGGCACCTTGCCATCGCGCTGTTCCTGCTGGTCGCCGCGCACTTCCTGTCGCGCGCCGCGCGGGCAAAAGCCTCAGCATGACCGACCTCTTTACTCGCATCGGTGCGCGGCTCGATACTTGGGATGGCAAAGCCAAAATGGCGCGTTTCCGAAAAGGCTGGCCCGCGAGTGCCACGCAGCAGGTCAGATTCCATCGCACCGCGAAGGTGCAATATCGCTACCTCGAAGCCGGTAGTGGGCGCACGATCGTCTTTACCTGCGACCCGCCGATGACGATCGAGGTCTACGGACCCTTGGTGGCGGCCTTCTCCGCGCCCTTCCGTGTGATCGTAGTCGAGCTGCCCGCCATGGGCTTCTCCGCCACCACGGCCGATTATGCCTTCGGATTCCGCGAGACGAATGACGACCTTGCAGCTTTCCTGCGGGTGGTGGCGGGCGAGGGGAGCATCTTCGCCTTCTCCTGCGCCGCCAGTCTCGCCGCGCTCGATATCGCGGGCCGTATGCCCGAACTCGCCTCGCACCTCGCTCTCATACAGGCTGGCGGAACGGAGGCTTTTGCCATCTGGAAGGCGAGCCGTGACCCAAAGGGCATTCTTGCGCGGCCGATCGTGGGCCAGCTCGCCATGGCCCGGATGGCACCCAAGCGCATGCCGCAGTGGTATGGCCTATCGGTCGGACGCAAGCAGCAGATCCCGCATTTCTGCGCCTGCGCGGAGCGCTCCTTTCAGCATGGCGCAATGTGGTCGCTGGCAAGCGCCTACCAGATCTACATGAACCACCAGGATGAGCTGCCCCGTCCCCGGCAGTCGATCCTGTCGATCTGGGGCGCTGCCGATCGCTCGCATCCGGCAAGCAACGCCCATTCGCTTGCGCGGCTTTACGAAGGCGTGCGGATAGTGACATTCGACGATCTTGGTCACACACCCGAGCTTGAAGCGCCCGACCTGGTTCTTGCGGCGGTCCTCGACTTTGTAGGGTCACGATAATGCCGAATAGCGATCCCGTCCCATCGGGCTACGAGCCGCACTTCCGCAAGAGCCCAGTTACCGATCCGTGGGAGCCACTCTTTGTCAGGCGGGATGGTGGCGCGCTCAGTCTCGGGCTGAGGATCGCCGCTGCGCATTGCAATGGGCGTGGACTGCTTCACGGCGGCGTGATCTCGGCCCTTGCGGACAATGCGATGGGGCTCGCCTGTGTGACGTAGATGGAGCGCTGTTCCGCGCTGACTGTCAGCCTGTCGGTGGATTTCCTTTCGGTCGGCCGGATCGGGCAGTGGCTTGAGGTGCGTGCAGTGCCTGCAAAACTTGGACGCACGCTCGCCTTTGCCGACGCAAGGATTGAGGCTGATGGTGAGATGATCGCCAAGGCCGCAGCGACGTTTCGCATTGTCGAGGTTGCTGCGAAAGCAGCCTGAGCGGGGGCAAGCCGATTTTCGAGCCCTCACTGTGGTTGGCAACTTGCCACCCACAAGCAAACCATTTCGGGCCGACGATTGCGGCCCCAAAGCCCTTAGGTCGGCTTCCACCATACGTTTTGCCGGAACCGGAGATTCCCCTGTCGATCCCCAAGTCGGTCATCGTCGATCCGATGCGTCGTTTCCGTAAACGAGCATCGTGCTGCGCGATTGTGAGCATCACAAGTTCGGCAAGGAGCATGGGCGAGGAACAGGTGCTAGCGTAGCTCGATCGAGGCATACTTACCCCAGTGATTTGCGTAAAAGTGCCAGCGCCGCTGCCAATCCCTCAATTGATCGTGACGAGGGTGGCAAATCGTTCAGCGCACCGTCTGCGGCTAAGGTCGCGAGTCCATGCGTCGCGCCCCAAGCGAGCAGAGCCGGCAGTGGCAATTCCTTACGCTCGCTCTGCGGGGTGCCACCCAGCAGTAGCAGCTCCAGTCTCGCCATGGCCGCACAGTAGTCCTTGTCAGCCGTGTCGATGAGAGCATCGCGAAATACCGTACGGAATGCTCCCGGTCGATCGAGGGCAAAGCGCATGTATCCTACGCCCGCACGGTAGAATGCAATCTGCGGGTCGATCTGGCCCGCGACTTCATGCTCCATATATTCGGCGAGTTCTCCCGCGCATTGCGTAGCAAAAGCTGTCAGCAGCGCACGCTTGTCGGTGAAATGACGGAATGCGGCGGCGTGAGACACGCCAATTGCTTTCGCGGCTGCGCGGATCGTGACAGCCTCGATGCCTTGCTCAAGAACGATGGTCTCGACCGCTCCAAGCAAGGCTGCGGGCGTGTCCCCGTGGTGATACCGCTTTCGCCCTGCTTTATCTGTCATGTGACCGCGCGTAACATTCCACTTGACAGCTGACCACCCTCCTATGTTACATCCGGTAACATTCGGAGATGTAGTTTGGAACTGTCGGCGCTGGTCAATCTGAGGATGATGTATGGTGCCGCTGTTGTTGGAGCGGGCCTGGTTGGAGCCATCACGCTGATCGCACCTTCCACCGCTGGGCGATACATCTTCGCTGAGGCAACAGAGATAGACGTCTTTATGCGGATACTCGGCGCGCTCTGGTTGGCAATTGGCCTCGTCGCTGTTGCCGGGTTTTCCGATCCCGTCCGCTACCTTCCCGTTCTGCTTATCCAGTTGGTGTACAAGTCTGCATGGCTGGCTTTCGCTGCTTACCCGGCACTCGCCTCTGGCAAATCATCGGCTGGATTGATTGCCCTAACATTGCTGTTCACCATGTGGGTTCTAGCGCTAGCGATATTGATACCGTTTCGCGCGCTGATGTTCACAGCGATTTAATAACAAAAATGGAGCCCGCGCTATCCGCGCGTGAGGCGCTTCCTGCGTCCAGTAAACACCGGAGTGCCTACATGTTGAGATACACAGGCTTCGTGCTGGTTGGGATGGCGATCATCCACGGCGTCGCATCGTTCGTTCTTTTCAGCGAGCAACTTGAGCAGATTTACAATGCCGGGCTGTTCGCGGGACTGAGCTGGTCGATGGACATGCTAGCCGCGTTCTGGTTCACGATCTTTACCTGGCCGATGATCATCATGGGATTGATCATTGCGGGTCTAGGCAAGCATCAAAGCGACTTTTCCTATCGTCGCCTCACAGCGGTAAGCTTCATCGTTGTTCCGTGCCTATGCGGGCTGGTGCTCCCGGCCTCTGGTCTGTGGGCTTTCCTGCTGCCGGGTGTAATGTTGCTACGAATTCCCGATAGTCGATTTTGAAGCTGCGCAACACGACCAAATATTTTGCCGAGAAGACCCAGTGGGATCGCCAGTGAAGACTCCGTGGGAAGTTCAGGTTTTCTTGTCAATTCTTTAGTTCGGTATAGAAGGTGCTCGACCGTCGCCTCTGACGCATTGAAATGATTTGCCGATCGCACAAAATGCTCAATGCTCAATGCTCAAGGCTCAAGAAGGTCAGCCGTTCGGATTCCCGCCTATATGCGGTCTTGAACGGGGGCGCGGCCCGATCCCGCAAGTCATAGCGGCTTTGGCCTCGTTTCTGCTAATAGCGAAAAGTCTGGTGCCACCCCATAGTTGACATGAATCGCCTTGCATTTGGGGTTCACGCTAACTGTTCAGAAGCTACCGCTTTCCTCCCGCGACCATTCTTCACAGCGGTCCAATGTAGCAGCCAGCGCGATCAGAAAACCCAAACCGTTCTAAGCGCACAGAGCACTGCCATAACGGCAAAGAGGCTCGTGGATGGAAAGCGAAGTGGATGAATGTCTCCCTTTAGTGCCACAGCGGTGCTGAGGATCGAAAGTGCAAGGCTCAAGGCGCCGAAGAAAACCAGCGCCGAACGGGTGATCTCAGGCTGCTGGCCAAGGGCCAACCAACCATAGGCGCCGGCCATGAATGCAAGCAGGACGGTCGCGATATGCCAGCAGAAATAATTCAGCCATTTCGAGGCTCGCGGAAGACCCGTATCTGCCAGCAATGGCGCAGCTACACGTGGTCCGCCCACCAATGTGTGCACAAGCAACGTGACCGTTGCAACGATGCATAGCACCCAAAGCATTATTGACCGAGCCTTTACTAGAGAATCATTTCTAGTAAATCTGATCAACTATGGGCAGGAAGTCAAATGTCAGCGATGAACTCGTCTTCGCCGCCGTTGCGCGGCGGATGGTAACGCAAGGAACGGTGTCATTGCAGGAGATTGTAGCGGATACGGGCGTGTCTTTCGGCTCGCTCTACCATCGCTACGGCTCACGCAATGGCCTGCTGGCGGCTGCCTGGCTCGCGGCGACACACAGCTTTCAACCCCGAATCGTGGCCGCGCTAGCCTCTGGCCGCGCAACCGCAGGGGAGGATGCTGCGCTTGAAACTGTTCGGTTTTGTCGTGAGCACCCTGACCGAGCGCGTATCCTCGTCGCCTGCCGGCAGTCAGAGTTTCTCGGAGAGGCAACGCCCGAGCCGCTGCGAGGAGAGATAGCGCAGATCAACGAAGCGATTGCCGCAGCGCTCTCGGAGTTCGCCTCAGTTCGTGGAGTGGGCGACGAATTGTGCCGCCTTGCGATCATCGGTTTGCCGCTGGGCGCGGTGCAACTTTACGTCCCCGACTTTATCATACCGGATAGTGTCGATGAACATATACGCAGAGCCTATCGTGCTTTGATCTCTGCTTAGTCGAAACATGCGGACGGCCGTTTCGTGCACAAGGATGGAACGACTTACAGCGCTGATAGAGGCGGGCACTCGTCCGCAACGAGTGAGCGAAGCCGCCATTCAATTTTTCACCCAGTTGCATTTATCAGCGGGGTCGGGGCTCGATCCCGAAAGCCGCATGGCGGCTTTCGGCGGAAGCAGACGTTATCGTCGATGATCGGGAATGACTGAGTCTGTGAAGGGTTTCGGGCGCTTGCGTACGAAAGCCTCCAGTGCAGGAACCCGCGGGCCCCACGCGCTGGTCTATGGGTAAAGCGGCTCTGGGATGGTTTTTGCGGGTAAGCGCTGCCGATCCGGCGGTGTCGCTGCTGGCCTGATCAACGTGATTTTGTGCGGTGTCAGACTGCTAGCGGCGTTGGTTTTGCTGGCCTGTGTGCCCTGCGTCCGGCTTGATTCCAGGATGGGCATGTGCTGGGCCATCGGTCGGGACACCATGGGTCCGATCGTCGTGCAGGGCGAGCCATGCCGGATCATGGCGCGTGTCTCCGGGTCGGGAGTGCCGGTGCTGGGGGTGCGCGCGGTTGGCACCAGCGGGCGAAGGCCTCGATGATGGTCATGTGCCCGCCGCAGCATGGGCATGGCGGGCGATGGTCGGGCGGTTCTTCCGGTTCGGGCTCCTCGATCGGTGCGGCGACACCCAGCAGCCTGCGGGCGAGCGCCATGGCGTCCTTGTGCGTCGAACTGGCGAGCAGGCCATAATGCCGGATGCGGTGGAAGCCGCGCGGCAGGACATGGACCAGAAAACGGCGGATGAACTCGTCTGTCGCCAGCGACATGACCCGCTGACGCTCGGCACCGCTGCGACGGTAGTCCTTGTAACGGAACGTCACGCCGGTCTCGTCGAAGGCGATGAGACGCCGGTTGGAGATGGCAACGCGGTGGGTGTAGCGCGAGAGATAGGCCAGCACCGCCTGCGGCCCGGCGAAGGGCGGCTTGGCATAGACCACCCAGCGCTTCTTCCGGATCGGCGACAGATGCCGAAGGAAGGCCTTGCGTTCCGCGAGGCCCGCCAAGGTGTTGAAGAAGGCCAGCTTGCCGGCATCGAACGAGGCCAGCAGGCGCGTGAGGAACAGCCGGCGGAACAACGCGCCCAGCACCCGCACCGGCAGCAGG
>NZ_JBGTFM010000422.1:0-7280 GCF_041747255.1 Blastomonas sp.
ACGACAAAAGCCCCGGGGGCTGACGCTCTGCCGCCAAGCTGGATGGCCGCGCTGAATGCTATATCGCCGCAGCCTGCGGGCGTGGCCACACCGGCGGCGCTCGCCGCCATGCCGCCATCCAGCCCGGCAGCCACCATGCACACTGAAACGCTCGCGTTCGATGCTGCCTTTGTCGCGGGCATCGAAACCCAGATCGCGCGGATCGCCAGTGGCGGATCGATGGTACGGATGCAGCTGATGCCCGAACATCTCGGGCGGATCGATATCGAAATGCTGGCCGGACCGAACCATGACCGGGTCCGTCTGATGACCGAGCACGACACCGTGCGCGATACCCTTGTGCTGGCCCAGTCGCGGCTTGAGGCGGAGCTGCGCCAGAACGGCCAGCGCACCGCCGATGTCAGCGTTGAGCTGCGTCAGCAGTCGGGGGGTTCATCGGGCAACTCAGCCGGTGGCCCCGGCAGCGGATCGATGCAGCAGCAACGCGGCCAGAACGGCGGCGATGTGCCTGGATCCCGCGATGATGCCAACCGCGATACCCGGCAAACGCGATCTGCCGAGGTCGAGGCCGCACCCGGTCGCAACCGCGGGAGCGTGCGTTATGCATAACCATCATATGATCAATGAACCACGTTTGTCCGGAGGCCAGAACAATGTCTGACAAGGATAAGGAACCCAAGAAAAAGGGCGGCTTGGTCAAAAAGCTGCTGATCCCGGTGCTGCTCGTGGCAGGGCTGGGCGGTGGCGGCGCGGCGGCAGGCTTTTTTGCCGCCGGGGCCTTTGGCGGCAGTGGACCGACGGAAGATCCCAATGCGCCCAAGGTGGTGATGAAGGATGGCAGCAAGGTCTCCGCCAGCGCGGCGGGCATCAAGGGTGCCCCCTCCGGCGCGGTCATGGATAGCAAGTTCAAGGTCACGTATTATCCCATGGAGCAGCCGTTCACCGCCAATCTGCGTGGTGACACCGGCTTTGCCCAGATGTCGCTCGCGGTTTCGACCTATTTCGACGAGAAAATCGTCGAGGCCCTCAAGGAGCACGACATTGCCGTGCGCTCGGCGGTGTTGATGACAATCAGCGAGAACGACGCGATGTCGCTCGAATCGATGGAAGGCAAGCAACGGCTGAAGCAGCAGATCAAGGATGTGATCAACAAGACACTGTCTGAAAAGGCGGGTTTCGGCGGCGTTGACGATGTCTATTTCACCAGCCTTGTTGTCCAGTAAGCCCAAAGGCAAGCCCATCCGCGATGACCAAGACCAAACCCAAAGACGCTGACGTCCAAGCCCCGCAGCGCGGCGTTGAGCACAGCTTTGCCCGCCAGGATGCCGACCAGAAAACGGTCGTGCCGGTGCTGCGCCGGGTCGCGCGGCAGCTGTGCAACGGCTTGCGAGCCGCGCTGGAGCCTATTGCCGGGGTAAAGCTGCGTATGACTGCGGCGGACCCTGAATTCATTCAGTTCGATGCATGGTGCGACCGCCAGACCGAGCTGGTCAGCATCACCCAGTGTCAGCTGCCACCGATGAAGGGGCGCATGCTGGTCAAGCTGGAACCCGCAATGGTCTCGGCCATGGTCGATGCCTTTTTCGGCGGATCGCCGCGCGAGGCAGCAGTTGCCAAGAAAGAATTTACCCCGACCGATATTCGCCTGATCGGGCGGATCGTCAAGTCGATTGGCGATAGCATCGGTTCAGCCTGGGCCGATGTCGGCAGCTTTGCCTGTCATCTGGGGAGCCATGCAAGCAGCGTCGACGGCGCGCGCATCGCACCGCCCAGCGCCCGCATGGTCGCGCAGCGTTTTCGCCTGACCTTGCCGGACAACAGCCGCTTCGAGATCGAGATGCTGTATCCGCTCGATGGGCTGCAGGCGGCCGACCAGTGCTTCACGCCGGTCAGCTTTGGCGATGAACGCGGGCCCGATCCGGTGTGGCGCGACCTGATTGGCGAAGCGCTGGCGGACATCAGCCTGCCCGCCCGTTCGGTGCTCGCGCGCCCGGTGCTCACCCTGCCGCAGCTCGCCGATCTGAAGCCCGGAGACATCATCCCAATCCCGCCCACGCGCAACCTGCCGCTGCTGGTCGGCGACCGGGTGTTCGCCCGTGGCAGCCTTGGCGAACAGAACGGGCTGACCGCATTTCGCATTGAAACCATAGAACGAGGATAGCCACGACGATGAGTGACATGAGCGAAGCCCCCCTGCCGGGCACCGGCGGCATGGCGATTGGCCATGGCCATGGCGGCAATGAAACAGGCGGCAACGGTCTGCATGAGGCGGCAAATCATTACCGCTTTCTTGCCGACATACCCGTGCGGCTGTCTGTCGAGGTCGGCAGCGTATCGCTGCGCCTGTCGGAAATCATGGATCTTGGCGAAGGTTCGGTGGTCGAACTCGATCGTCAGGCCAATGAGCTGCTCGACATCAACGTAAATGGCACGCTGGTTGCAAGAGGGGAAGTTGTCACTGTCGACGGCCGGTTCGGGATCCGGGTGGCCGAGGTGGTGACAAAGAATGTCGGCCAGGCACGGGTCGAACGGCGCATCTGACGGGTTGGCATCTCGCCGCCCGTCAGGCGCCCTTCGCGGGCGGCACGGCGGGCCAAGGCGAGAGAAGCGAACCCGATGACCTACTACATCATCAAACTCATCATCATGCTGCCGATCATGGCGGGCATGATCTACGGTGGCCTCTGGCTTTACAAGAAATACCAGCCCGGGTTGATCGCACGGCTTGATACCAGTGCCCGCGACCTCAAGGTCGTGGAATCGGTCAGCATGGGCGTCTCGGGCAAGCTCGCGGTCGTCGAGTTTGCTGGGCAGAAGATTTTGCTTTCGGTCACCCGCGCGCAGATCAACATGATCGCGAGCGCAGGGACGGCAACCAGTTCGGCCAGCGCTCCATTCCCCCCGGCGGCGCTGGCCGAACCTGACCGCGATCTGCTCAGCACCTTCAAGGGGCGCGGGGCATGAGCGTCATATTCGTTCAGCAGGCCTTCAATGCCGTTTTCCGGCGAACGCCGGAATTCAGGGGCAGCTACAGCGCAATCGCGCTACTGGACTCCAGCGTTCGCCGGAGAACGATGTACGCAGTTGCAGCGATTGTTCTGACAATCCTCGCACACCTCGTCAGCTCCCCCGCGCTGGCCGCCCCCGCCACACCCGGCGCGTCTGAAGCGCTGGGCAAGGCGCTCAACGATGTCGCAGGCGACGGCAAGCCGCTGACCTTGTCCTTGCAGATCCTCATCCTGATGGGGCTGCTCACCATTTTGCCGTCGATGCTGCTGATGATGACCAGCTTCACGCGGATCATCATCGTCCTGTCGATCCTGCGTCAGGCCATTGGCTTGCAGCAGACGCCGCCCAACCAGGTGCTGATCGGGCTGGCGCTGTTCCTCTCAATGTTCGTGATGGCGCCGACCTTTTCCGAGATCAACCAGCGCGCGGTCGCGCCCTACAGCGAGGATGAAATCGCGCTTGAGGATGCCATCGGCCTGTCGGCCGAGGTGTTCCACAAGTTCATGATCAAGCAGACCCGGCAGACCGACCTCAAGCTGTTCATGGACCTGGCCAAGGCGCCTGCGGTCGAAAAGCCTGCCGACATCCCATTCTCTATCTTGTTGCCCGCGTTCGTCACCAGCGAGCTCAAGACCGCGTTCCAGATCGGTTTCATGATCTTCCTGCCGTTTCTGGTGATCGATCTGGTGGTCGCCTCGACGCTGATGGCGCTGGGCATGATGATGCTGTCACCCACAATCATCTCGATGCCGTTCAAGTTGCTGTTGTTCGTGCTGGTCGATGGCTGGGCGCTCACCATGGGCTCGCTTGCCGGATCGTTCGTGGTCTAGCGGCAGCACAGGCAGAGAATAGAATATGGAACAGACCGACTATTTCATTGGCCTTGCGCAACAGACCTTGTGGGTCACCGCGCTCGCATCGGCTCCGTTGCTGATCCCCGCGTTGCTCGTCGGCGTGTTGCTGGGCATGGTCCAGGCCGCAACCTCGATCAACGAGGCGACGCTGAGCTTTGTCCCCAAGCTGATTGTGCTGGCCGTGGTGCTGGCGCTGTTCGGCGGGTCGATCCTCTATCTGGTCGCAGATTTCACCATTGAAATCTACAGCCGCATCCCGGACCTGCTGCTGTGATCGCACCCGGTTTTGCAGGCGTTGAGGCGCAATTGTGGGTGTGGATCATGGCGATGATCCGGCCCGGCGCGGCAATGATGGTGGCACCGGTGTTCGGTGCAACGTCGGTGCCTTTGCAGGTGCGCATCATCCTGTCGGCGATGATCGGCATCGCCGCCACCAATTCCACGCCGATGGTGTTGCCCGAGGGCACGCTTGTCAGCTTTTCCGGGCTGCTGTTCATCCTTGCCGAGGTGCTCGCGGGAGTCGCGATGGGCTTTGCGCTACAGGTCGGTTACTCAGCCGCCTTCGTCGCGGGCGAGACGATCAGCAACACCATGGGTCTGGGCTTTGCCTCAATGAACGACCCGATGACGGGCGCATCGACCCCGGTGATCGGCCAGTTCCTGTCGATCATCGCGGTGCTGCTGCTGCTGGCGATGGACGGGCACCTGATGCTGATCGCGATCATCGTGCAGAGCTATGTCTCGCTGCCGCCGGGCGATGCGTTTCTGTCGCCCGATGTGATCTTCAACCTGGTCGAATTTGGCGGCACGCTGTTTGCGATGGGTCTGGTGATCGCGCTGCCGGTCGGTGCCGCGCTGATCCTGGTGCAGGTGGTGATGGCGATGCTCGCGCGCTCCGCGCCGCAGCTCAACCTGTTTTCGGTGGGCATTCCGGTGGCGGTGCTCGCGGGCATCCTGCTGCTGGCGCTTGCCGCGCCGGTGCTGGCCGATGGCGTGATGCGCGCCATCGAGGCCGGGCTCGAGCAGTCCGAAGTGATGGCGGGGGGCTGACGCCATGTCGAACCAACCCCCCGGTGGTGGTGAAAAAACCGAAGCCCCGACCGAAAAGCGGCTGCGCGATTCGGTCCAGAAGGGCGATGTGCTGCAGTCCAAGGAGCTGGGCACCGCGATGATCGTGATGGGCGGGACGCTCGCGTTTGCCGTGTTCGGCGACATTCTGGTTGGTTCGGTGTCGTCGATGCTGCGCGCCGGGCTGAAGTTTGATCTGCAGGACGTGACCGATTTCAATGTCGGCACCCGCACGATGGTGCTGGTCATGCCGCTGCTGCTGCCGTTCGGCGCGCTGTTCGGCTTTCTGATGCTCGCGGCGATTGCCACGCCTGCATCCTTGGGCTCGCTCGGCTTTCGCTGGCAGGCGCTCAGCCCCAAGCCGAGCAAGCTCAATCCGATGTCGGGCCTGAAGCGCATGTTTGGCATGAACGGCCTCATCGAACTGGGCAAATCGATTGCCAAGGTGTTGTTGATGGGCGCGGTCGGGATTGCGCTGATCCTCTATCTGCTGCCGCGCATGGCCGAGCTTGGCCATGGCGATGTGCGCGCCGGGATCGCCGATTTCGGCAGCCTGTTTGCGATGACGATGATGGCGATGGCAGGGTGTCTGGTGCTGATCGCGATGATCGATGTGCCCGCGCAGTGGTTCCAGCGCACCAAGAAGCTCAAAATGACCAAGCAGGAGGTCAAGGACGAGCACAAGGAAACCGAGGGCTCGCCCGAACTCAAGCAGCAAATCCGCCGCCGCCAGTATGAGGTGCTGAACAATT
Organism: Blastomonas sp.; assembly: GCF_041747255.1. Classification (GTDB taxonomy): domain Bacteria; phylum Pseudomonadota; class Alphaproteobacteria; order Sphingomonadales; family Sphingomonadaceae; genus Blastomonas. The sequence goes on from NZ_JBGTFM010000422.1 coordinate 5,684, forward strand.
CGGCGCGTCAGGCAGTCGAGGACGCCACCGTCATTCTGGTCAACCCGACGCATTTCGCGGTCGCGCTGCGTTATGACCGTGATCGCGATGCTGCGCCGGTGGTGCTGGCGCGGGGCAGGGGCGCAATTGCGCAGGCAATGCGCGAGCTGGCGATGGAAAAGGGCGTGCCGATCATGCGCTACCCGGATCTCACGCGTGCGATCTATTTCACCTCCAAGCCCGGCGCGATCATTGACGAGCGGCTGTATATGGCGGTGGCGACATTGCTCGCCTTCATCTTCCGCCTGAATGCCAATGTAGAGGTCGGCATCGGTCAGCCCGATCTGCCGGTGCCGCCGGACATGCGCTTCGACATGGACGGAAAGCACAAGCCATGACGCCCGATACACCGCACAAACCGCTTAAGAATGCGGGCTTCGCGCCGTTACTTGAACCCATGAGGATATGGCCATGGTGATCAGCAGCAGCATTTCAAATCTGGTGTCGGGCTTTACCGGCGTCAACAGCGCGCAGCTGGTCAACGATCTCGTCGCTGCCACGCGCGCGCCAAAGGCGCAGGCAGTGCAGCAGCGCCAGTCGCTCAATCAGGCGCGCATTTCGGCGCTCGCGTCGGCCACCGGCGCGCTCGACACCTTCTCCACCGCCTTGACCGAAATCCTCAACGGACGGCAGTTTTCAGGCGCGCTTATTTCGACGCGCGGTGATCTTGCCGCAGCCACCTTCATCCCCGGGCAAAAGCCGCAGGGCCTGCCCGCGACGCTTGAGGTCATGCAGCTTGCATCGGCCAAAACCGTCGTATCAGCCACCTATTTTTCCGATGCCAATGCCGCCGTTGGCGAAGGCACGCTGACGCTGGCCAACGGATCGGGCAGCTTCGATATCGTCATCGACGCCAGCAACAACAGCTTGTCGGGCCTGCGCAACGCAATCAACGCATCGGACAGCGGCGTGACCGCATCGATCATCACTGACAACAATGGCGCGCGGCTGGTGCTGCGCGGCGCAGAGGGCGTTGCCAACGATTTCACGGTCAGCGGCGCACCCGGCGGGGCATTGAGCCAGATCAGCGCCGCTGCCGACAGCATTGTCCGGGTCAACGGCATTGAGCTGACCAATTCGTCGAACCAGATCGACACTGCCGTTCCGGGCGTGCGCATCAACTTGCTCGCGGCGGCGCCCGGTACCAATGTGGTGATCAGCGGAGACCAGCCGACCACCACGGTCAAGGATCTCGTCAACGAGTTCGTCAAGGCCTACAACGACCTGCGCACCGCGCTGAACGATGCCACCGCGCCCGGCCTTGATGGCGCGAGCGGCGGCCCGCTGGCCGGAGTCCTGCTCGGGCACGAGCCCTAAGGAGTTACGACTGCCATGTTTTGTCGGGGCGCTGTCGGAACCTGAAGGGCGGCCTGGACTTGTGCCTTGCGACGTGGGATGGGCGGCAATCGCCTTGCGGCTCTTGGCCCTCCCGGGGAGGCGCGCCGCCCCTCCTCCGGCTGCTCCTCCCCCTCGTCCCTTCCTCGGCTGGCGTGCTACCCTCTACCGCTGTGTCTCCCAGGGAATTTGCCCGATGAACTTTCTCGAACAGCTCCGCCGC